>CATPAM010000027.1 GCA_955651735.1 Candidatus Acidiferrales bacterium
CAACTATGCCCGACAAATCGACGAGTTCTGAAGCCCCGCCAGCCGCGGCGCCGGAGACAGTCTCCGCTGCGCGCAAAATCTACCCCATCGTCAAGTACGGCGATCCCATCCTCGAGAAACCCACTACGCTCGTAAAAAATTTCGATGCCGACCTGGAGCAGCTTGCCGAAGATATGTTCGCCTCCATGTATGCCGCACAGGGCGTCGGACTCGCTGCGCCACAAATCGGACTGAATCTGCGCATCGCCGTGGTCGACGTAACCGGCGGGAAGAATCCGGAAGCGAAAATCGTTCTTGCCAACCCGGAAATCATTCACGCCGAAGGGGAAAAGCGCGAAGAAGAAGGCTGCCTCTCCATTCCCGGCTTCCGCGGCTACGTTCTCCGCCCGCAATTTGTCACTATTAGGGCGCAAAGGGTCACAGGCGAGTCGTTTGAAATCCGTGGCGAGGACCTACTGGCCCGCGCGTTCTGCCATGAAATCGACCATCTCAACGGCATTCTCTTCATCCAGCATCTGAGCATGTTGAAGCGCGACTTGATCAAGCGCAAAATCAAAAAGCTCAAAAAGCAAGGCGAGTGGTGAAGATGCGCCCTCCTAACTGATGTCATCCTGCGCGAAGCGAAGGACTCAACTGCCAAATCATCGACACCTATCCCTCGGAGCAACCCCATGCGCATTCTCTTCTGCGGCACGCCGCAGTTCGCCGTGCCGTCGTTCATTCGCTTTCTCGCGCAACCCGATATCGAAATCGCTGCCGTAATCACGCAACCCGACCGCCCACGCGGACGCGGCCATGAAATCTCCGCGTCTCCTCTAAAGGAAGCCGCAATAGCGGCAGATATCCCCGTGCATCAGCCGGGAAAAATTCGCTCGCCCGAAGCGCGGGACCTTCTACAGCGCCTCGCGCCGGACTGCATCGTGATTATCGCCTACGGCCAAATCATTCCCGCCCCTCTCTTGAGCATTCCCAGGCTCGGCTGGATCAATCTGCACGCTTCGCTGCTCCCCAAATATCGCGGCGCCGCTCCCATTAACTGGGCCATCGCCAACGGAGAAACGCAAACCGGCCTCACCACCATGCGTATCGCCGCCGGTATGGACACCGGCGAAATGCTCCTGCAGGAGGAAATCGATATCGCTCCAGAGGAAACCGCGCCGGAGCTTACCGAAAGCATGGCGGAAGCTGGCGCGCCGCTCATGGTCGAAACCTTGCGGGGCGTCGCGACCGGAAAACTCATTGCTCGTCCGCAGAATGATGGCGAAACGACCTACGCTCCATTGCTGAAAAAGGAAGACGGCCGCATTGATTGGAAGCGCCCCGCACAGGAAATCTACAATCGCATGCGTGGCTTCGCTCCTTGGCCCGGCGCATATACCTCCTTTCGCGGACAGACCTGCCACCTTTGGGCAGAGCCGTTTTCCTTGCGCGCGGTCGACGTCCGCGCGCCGGGAACCATATTTCGGGAAAACACCCAGATTTTAATCGCTTGTGGCCACACAACCTTATTGCGTCTCCTATCCGTCAAACTAGAGGGGCGCAAGCAAATTTCGGCAGAGGAATTTGCAAACGGCGCGCGGTTAACTGAACGGGAACGCTTCGACAACGCCTGAATTGCGCCGAGGGGAACGCTGGGGCATACTTCCGTATTGTTCCCTCAAATAGCTCGAATTCATCCTCGAATTCATCAGGGGTTCATTAACCCCTTCGGATATTGCTGTACCGGGAGACTGTAGTTCATGAAAATCATTCGGTTCCTACCAGCCCAACGGATGTTGCTCCTAAGTGCGCTAGAGTTTTTTCGCATCGCAGCTTGCTTCCTCATGGCGCTCCAGCTTTCTTTCACTCCGATCCTGTCCGCTGCACCCGCGGAAAACACCGCCGCGGCGAAGACTCCGTCGGCGAACGCAGGCGATCCCATTCTGAAGGTGATGCAAGGGGAGCTTTCTCGCGCCGGCAGTTCTCTCTCCAAAACGGATCCCGCTCCTTATTTTCTGAGTTACACGGTCAATGACCAGAACATCGTCGTCCTGGTCGGCGCTTATGGCAGCTTGCTCACAGACGCCGCGATACAGCGGCGCCAGGCGGACGTCGTCATGCGCGTCGGCTCGCCCGCACTGGACAACACGCACGGCCAGAGCCGCGCAAGCGGCATGACTTCCGGCTCGCTCCCGCTCGGCGACGATCCCGACGCCATCTCTCGCGTCCTCTGGGAGCTCACCGATCGCGAATACAAGCGCGCCGCTCCCGCTTTCCTCAACGTCAAGACCAATACCGCCGTGCGCGCGGAGGAAGAAGATAAGTCTCCCGATTTCTCCAAGGAAGCGCCGCAAACCCACACCGGTGAATCGCTGAAACCGCAACCGTTCGATCGCGCCGCATGGGAGGGTGAAATTCGCCGCCTCTCCGGCGCATTTCGCAAGTATCCCGGAGTTTATTTCGGGACCGTCGTTCTGCAACTGCAAGATTCCACTTCGCGCCTGGTTTCCAGCGAAGGCGCCGCCATCGCCTCACCCAGCGCCAGCACGCGCCTGATCATGGAAGCGGAAACGCGCGCGGCTGACGGCATGGAATTGATTCGCGTCGAAACGTTTCAAGCGCCCTCCGCCGCCGGCCTTCCCAGCGAAGCCGATCTCACCGCCAAGATTGACAAGATGGCCGCGGACCTGAAGGATTTGCGCAAAGCGCCCGTCGCCGAGCCCTACGACGGCCCTGCCCTTCTGAGCGGGCGCGCCGCCGCGGTTTTCTTTCACGAGGTGCTCGGTCATCGCCTCGAAGGTCATCGCCAGCGCGATGAAGACGAGGGACAAACCTTCACCAAGAAGATCGACCAGGAAGTGCTGCCGAAATTCCTCAGCGTCGCCGACGATCCCACGATTCACGAACTCACCGGCGTCAAGCTCGCAGGCTCCTACGACTACGACAACGAAGGCTCTCCGGCGCAGCGCGTGGAGGTCATCCACAATGGCGTGCTGAAGAATTTCCTGATGTCGCGCATGCCCATCAGGAATTTCGGCGTTTCCAACGGCCACGGTCGTAGTCAGCCTGGACTCATGCCCACTGGCCGCCAGGGGAACTTAATCGTCACCTCCACGCAAACCGTTCCCGAAGCGCAGCTCCGGCAGAAGCTGATCGACGAAGTAAAGCGCCAGGGCAAGCCGTACGGCCTCTACTTCGATGACATTCAAGGCGGCTTCACGCTCACCACCCGCCAGCTTCCGCAAGCCTTCCAGGTCTTGCCCGTGATCGTCTATCGTATTTACGCCGATGGACGCCCGGATGAATTGGTCCGCGGCGTTGATATCGTCGGCACCCCCCTCGCGGCACTTACCCGCATCATGACCACCGGCGACCAGCAGCACGTCTTCAACGGTGTCTGCGGCGCGGAAAGCGGCAGCGTTCCTGTCGCCGCTGTTGCTCCCGCCATGCTCTTCTCCGAAATGGAAGTGCAAAAGCGCGGCCATTCCCACGAGCGTCCGCCTATCTTGCCTCCGCCCGGTTTTGAAAACACGCTGACTACCGCGCAGGGTGCATCGACCAAAATCGAGGTGAAACCGTGAAAATCGCACGCGCGACGCTCACCTTCGCATTTGCAGCTCTTCTTATTCTTGGCGGCACTTCGCTTTACGCCGCCGAACACAGCGCCACATCTGACGACCCCACGAAAACGCCTGCGTCCGACTCCCTCGCGGCTGCGCGCGCCGCCGCCGCCGGCGACACGCTGCTCGAGGCTTTGCTTACAGAACTGAACCGCTCCAAGGCGCAGTTGAAGATGGACCAGGTCGCCGCGCCCTACTACATCGAATATCGCGTAAACGATGTTGACGAATACCAGACAGAGGCCGCTTTCGGCGGCGTGCGCGAAAGCCAGCGTGTCCGCTACCGCGTTCTCCGCGTGGTCGTACGCATCGGCGACTACAAGCAGGACAGCTACTACAACCAGGGCATGGGCGAGACCAATATTCTCCCGCTCGACAATGATCCCATTGCTCTGCGCCACCAAATTTGGCTGGCCACCGATGAGGCCTACAAAGCCGCCGGCGAAGCCCTCACTGAAAAGCAAGCTGCGCTGAAACAATTCACCGCCGAAACAAATCCTGTCGACGATTTCGCCAAGGCTCCGATCGTCGCCGCCGTGGAACCGACCGTCACGCTCCAAGTCGACGCCGCCGCCTGGAAGAAAACTCTCGAAGACGTCACCAGTCTCTATCGCCAGTATCCGGACGTGCAGTCCGTCAGCGCCTCGGCGCGGTTTTCCGCCGTCAACGAATACCTCGTGAACTCCGAGGGCACCGTCACGCGTTCCGGCAAAAAAACCTACAACATCACGCTTAACAGTTCCGCACAGGCCGCGGACGGTATGCGCCTCACGCGCAATCCGTTCTGGATGGTTGCCAAAGCCGAAGAGCTTCCGACCCGCGACGCGCTGCTCGCCGACGCCCGCAAGACTCTGGACACGCTCGTCGCGCTCCGCCAAGCGCCTATCGTCGAAGAGGAATATCGCGGCCCGGTGCTGTTCGCGCCGGACGCCGCGAACGATATAGTTGCTTCCCTCGTGGGTACCAATGTTCTGGGCCGCAAGCCGCAGCTCGGCAGGCCCAATCGCACCGTCGGCGCGTTTGCCACTAGTTTCAAGACGCGCGTGCTGCCGAATTTCCTCACCGTCGTCGACGATCCCACGCTGCGCGATTTTCAAGGCAAGAGCCTGGTCGGCACTTATGAAGTCGATGACGACGGTGTCAAGGCCCAGCCCGTGACCCTCGTCGACAACGGCACCCTAATCAATTATCTCGTAGGCCGCCAGCCCATCCGCGATTTCCCCTCTTCCAACGGCCATGGCCGCGCCGGCGCTGGAACCTATCCCGCGCCAAACCTCGGCGTGCTGCTGCTCAAAAGCAAGGAAGCACAATCTCCCGCGGAATTGAAGAAGCGCGTTATCCAGATGATCACCGATCAGGGCAAGCCCTACGGCTATCGCGTGGAAACGCTCGGCCCCGGCAGTTCGCCGCGGCTGCTGTATCGCATCTATCCTGACGAGCACGAAGAGCTCGTTCGCGGTGCGGTCTTCAGCGAGCTCGACGTGCGCGCTCTGCGCAGCGATCTGATCGCTGTCGGCAACGATCCGCAGGTCAGCAATCGCACCGGCGGCATCGCCACCACGATCATCAGCCCCTCGCTGCTATTCGACGAGCTCGAAGTAAAGCGTGCCGACACCAGTAAAGACAAGCTCCCGGATTATCCGCCTCCGCCGCTGGAGAAAAAGTGACCTTAGCTACAGCAATTGCTGCAAGCAACGGTAGGGGCGCAGCAAGCTGCGCCCCTGCTTGGCACGATGTGACTATTTTCTTGTCTCACCTGCAGCGCCGATGAATGACACTCCCGACACCGCTCTCGATCCCCTCGATGCCCCCGAACACGAGCCCTCACTGAATTTCCGCAGGCGTCTCGAAGAACTCGGCCAGATGGCCCTGCTGGTGTTCATCCTCGCTTCCGCCGCGTTTCTCAGCGCCATCACCGCCATGCGCATCGCCATTCACGGCCGCGAAGTCGCCATGCCCAACCTCACAGGTAAGAACGTCGTCGAGGCCACCAGCATGCTCCGCTCGCGCGGCCTCGTCCTGCGCGTCGCCGATCGTGTCTACAGTGAGCTGCCCATCAACGTCGTCGTGCGCCAGACTCCGCCCGCCGGCCTGCTGATGAAAGAATCGCAGCAAGCGCACGTGGTCCTCAGCCTCGGCCAGCGCGAGCTGCAAATTCCCCTGCTCGAAGGCAATTCGCTCCGCGCCTCACGCATCGAACTCCTTCGCGCCGGCCTGCAAGTGGGCGAAGTTTCCTCTATCGCCATGCCGGACAAGCCTGCCGACGAAGTCGTCATCCAGACGCCGCGTCCCGGGACCGGCGCCGCCACTCCCCGCGTCGATGTCCTCGTTTCGCAAGGTCCGCACGAAGCCGCTTACGTCATGCCCCATTTCGTCGGCATGATCGAGTCCGACGCCCAGCGCCGCCTCGACGCCGCCGGCCTCCGCCGCAAAGTCAACTACGTCACCGCCCCGCAGTGGCCCCACGGCAGCGTAATCGACCAATCCCCGCTCGCCGGTTCCCGCCTCCCCGCCGCCTCCACCATCGAACTCACCGTCTCCAACTGATTTCTGCGCGCGCTAGTCAGCAG
>CATPAM010000028.1 GCA_955651735.1 Candidatus Acidiferrales bacterium
AATGAATCAAGCGTCTTGCGTGCATCCGATGGTCAGATGTGCGACAGGCGACGGCGGCACAGGTGCGCCTTGATGCAGCCAAATCAGCGCGTTTCACCGCCTCGGCGCAGTCATTGACCGTTCGACCGTCTGCTACGCACGCGACGCGCGATTTATCGTTGCCCAAGCCGCGTAAAAGGGGCGATCATGGCCTCACAACTACCGGGGATTCGGGGAATGTCGGTTCAAGAGCCTGAAGGGTGTCGTTGGCGGGAGATATCGGTATGATCGCGACTCACGACCTCGATCATCGAGGCGTCAGAGGAAGTCCGAAGCCCAGCAGACATAGCCTGCAAATGATGCGACGCTCCGTGGTAATTGGCGTCAAATCCGGTTTCGCAGCGGTTAGCAAAGTAATCGCCACTCGAGCCGCGCTGTCCATGATTGCCATGGCGTCGGTTACATCTGCACAAGCTGCCGTTGTGACATTGACCCTCCAGAAGATGGATATCTCAGTTCAACCCGTTGGCAAATCGTTCAGCGTGACTTTGTCAATTCAAAAAGATCAGGACGGTAATGTAACTATCGACATTCCCTCGATAACACAGACTTTTAAATCAAGTAAAGATAGTCCAAATTTCAGTCGCTATAATTTCCCAACCCTGATTCCCAAACCTACGGTTGGCGACCCGGTGACCGCTTATTCTTATCCCCAACTGCCTCATGACTATCCTCTAGGGGGTTTTATTGATACTGTCGATAACGCCATCCCGGTCGAATTTCGCCCGACAGGCGGTCTCCCCATCACGTTTGTGGTAGGAAGTGTCACTCCTGGCTTGGATTATACAGGTTATATCGACAACCAAGGGCGGCTCCAATTTTCAGCTCCGCACTATTTTCCGGTCGGGGCAGGAAAGTTTGCAACACTTCCGGCACGTGTGACATATGCCATAGGGAAAATACCTGAGGTCACTCTTACTAATTTCCGGATTTCTCTGGGGACATCGGACGCCGCAAAATGGGATCCGAATGACTTTCCAAATGATGATCCCGCCGTTGGGGGCTATAGGTCCATTCACTTTGATTTCGGCGACTTCAATGATCCTCAGAAGGGATTTTTCAACGGCATTTACTATACTACTTGGGCTGATAATTCCGCCGCTCTCCCTTATAATTCCCCAGATCAGGCATATAAGAGTTATGCTCTCGCCAAAATCAAAGTGCGCGACTTCGGCAAGAAATTTGAGATAGAACGCGTTGTTAACCTAAGCCGAACGCCGGGTGGGGAGAATTTGGATCCACGTTTTACTTATGCCGAGGGCGGTGTGGCCATTGATCCAACAAATGAGATGAACCTGGCGGTAACTGTCCAGCAACGGAAAGAGTCTCGCATTGGTATTGTTCTCTCTCGTTCATTCGATGGAGGCAAGACGTGGACCAAGAAACTTTTTGGACTGCCCGATCCAAATGATCCGACGAAACCGCTGGACCCGAATCTTCCCATAGGCGGAGCAGACGAGCATGTTGGCTTTGATCGTTTTGGAGGACTGTGGATTATATATCTAACTGGAGAGGATCTGACGACTTCGAAGCTGGTCGGTCGGTCGGTCCCGTAGTTATAGTTTACAGTGCTGATAAAGGAGAAACCTTCAATCTCATTCGAACTGAAGACCCTCTCGATCCAAATCAACTGCCGGAAAGTGTCCGGTCCTTCTACTCCGGCCTCGATTATACTTATCTCGGCATAGGACCTGACGCAACTAATCTAAACTATGATACGGTATGGAGCAGTGTCGGCGATGCCTTGAGCGGATGCGCCCCGGATGAATATCAGCAGAGAGTGTTTGGATTGCGTGTGAAAGGTCTTGGCCTTTCTAACATCGATCTAACTTCGTTCAAAACATACGTTCTTCCAGGAAGCCACGCAGCAGGGTGGGCGTCGATTGATGTGGATCCGAAAGGCGCAGTCATCGTTTCACTAATGCAGTCCAACCCAAAGGACACCTACCTGGAACAAATTCAAAACAATACTCGCAGCTGGATCAATGTCCTCGAAAATGGCCTCGGCGATGACAGGTTTTCTGAAAAACGGGAGTTTGCGTTAACAGCCACTGGCGATTGCACCGCGTTCCCGCCTCAGCCACATAACAATTATCTGCGACCGCTAACGAACATGATTGCGGTAGATAAATCTAGCCAGCACCCAGGCAGAATATACGCAGTTTATAGCAATAGGCCCGGAATCTACAGCGATGCAAACAGACCGTATTTGATTTGGAGTGATGATAGAGGGTTCACCTGGAGCAATCCCATCAACGTATCAACGGATACATCTCCGGCAACAGCTATTCTTCCAGCGATATCAGTCGATCCCACTACGGGCGTCGTTGCCGTGTCTTGGCAAGATGCTCGTGGCAGCCCAACCGATACCGAGGTAAATGAATTCGGTGTCTTCCTTGATCCCCGCGAGTTAAATTGACGCCTCGCCAGGGCTGACAGGGGTTCCTTGTCAGGTCTTGGGTTGGCGGGCGGCGGCACGTTTAGATTTAAGTCCAGTCGCTTTACCCAAAGACTGAGGTAAAAAATAACCAGGGGGGAGCGTTACCATGAAAAGTGAAGACTTTCAAGGTTTCGGGTTTCTGCATCGCCTGTGCCTGACGTGCGGCCTTACCGCCGGGCTCGCGATCATTGGCGGGGCGTCCCCTGGCGCGGGGCAATCGCTTCAGAGTGCGCAGGACGTTCTTGCTCAGCAGGAGGCCCACTCGCAGACGAGCGCGTTTACGACTACGGTGGCATACGTCGTGCAATTCTATCCACTGTGGTTTACCTACAATCAGTCGCTGGGCGCCACTCGCAACCGGTTGGTCGGGCCTGATCGGATCTCTCCCGCCTACCAAACTGTGGTCGCGGTCAACGTCGACACGCTCTACGCCAGCACCTTCCTCGACCTCACGGCCCAACCGGTGATCCTGACGATCCCGGCGACAGCTGCCACGTATTCCGTGCTCACGCTGGACCCCTACGGTGATATCTTCGACTCGGGCATTAAGGAGCCGCAGGTACCGCAGACGACGGAATTAATCTATGCCCTCATCGGACCCGGATTTATAGGCACGCTTCCCGCAGGGGTTACCCCGATCGCGATGCCTCTCAACTTCATGAGCTTGCTCTTCAGAGTAGACAAGTTCTCCTCAACTGGCGAAAACCAGATTACACAAGCTGAGATGCTCCGCGCGTCACTGTTGATGCAGACGCTCTCCGACTATCTCACCAACCCCTCCGGAGGCACCACTTTAATCGTTCCGGAAATCCCTTCTTTCGCCGTACCGTACAAGACGACGGCCGACGAGTTGATCGCGCGAGACCCGATCACATTCCTCAAGCAGCTCCAAACGGCGGTTGCGTCCTCCAACACCCCACCCTTGTCGCCGTTCGAACAGGCGCTATCGAACCGTTTCAACAGCTTGTTTGGCAACGGGGATTTCGGTGGGCGCGCCAAAAAGTCCCAGTTCAGTGACGGCGCTCAGGCAGCCCACGACTTGATCTTGGACCGATACCTCACCCATACGGACCGGACAAACTGGATCCATTTCACCAATATCGGTGACTGGGGCGACCACGTCATCGAGCGGTCGTCGATAACTGAATTCATCCAGTACGGCAACGGAATCAGCACGGCGGCGTATTATCAGACGTTTAGCGATGACAGAGGCCGCCCGCTCGACGGGAGCAACCCGCATGGCTATGTCCTGAAGTTTCCTAAGGGGGAGCTCCCCGAGGCGGAGCGCTTCTGGTCCATCACCGCGTATACCCCGGAGTCGATAGAACTGGTCGACAACCCTGCAAACAAGTACGTGGTCGCTAGCTACACGCCAGGGCTGCAGTTTAACGCAGACGGCTCGCTCTCGGTTTACCTGGCGAGGCAGCTCCCAGCGGCCGTGCCGATGGCCAACTGGCTGCCGATTCCGCCGCGAGCGTTTAACATAATGCTCCGCGTCTACGGCCCGGAGGGAAAGGTTGCTGAGGACAGGTATGTCCCGCCGGGCATCCAGAAACGTTAGTCTCAGGCAGGCCGCCTTTAGTTATCCGGACGGGCGCTGGTTCTAGAGCCCTCACCTACGGCGTACATCGCTGTGAGGAAAGATTCCATGGGGTAACGACGGCAAACCCGGCTTGGGTACGGTGCAGTCGTCGTCAATGGCATCGCCAGGAGGCAACCGATGCGCCCCATCAGCCAGACCACTACCCAGAAGCTGTCTCACTGTCGGCGGGATGATGCAACGTTGTATGCGTCGCTGGAGTTGAGCCAGGCGACGTGGCTTCGTGACGTCACTATCGCCTGTCGGAGGAAATGCCGTTAGAACGGCAGCTTCCCAAGCTGCGTACGAGTGTGCAGCAGTTCGACTATCGAAGCGATGGGCTTTGAATCGTTCCAGATCGCCCGGCCGAGAGCGGCTGCTTTCTGCGTGAGCTAGACGAGCATCTACCAAGTAGAATTTCGTTCAAAAACTAGGCCATTGA
>CATPAM010000029.1 GCA_955651735.1 Candidatus Acidiferrales bacterium
GACGATGGTGTCCTCGAGGCGCGTGGAGCCCTTGCCAACGAACTTTCCCGTGTTGACGTCGATGGCCACGAGCGCTTCGGTGTGGTTGATGACGATGTAGCCGCCGGATTTGAGCCAGACTTTGGCGCGCAAGGCTTTGTCCAGCTCGTGCTGGATGCCGAACTCCTCGAAGATCGGCGTTTCCTTGCTGTACAGCTTGACGCGGTTGACGAGCTTGGGCTGGAAGCGGCTGACGAATTCGACAACCTTGCCGTATTCCTCTTCGCTGTCGATCCAGATGGCGGTGAAATCGTCGCTGACGTAATCGCGAAGGATGCGCTCGACGAGATTCAGATCGCGGTGGAGAAGCGCGGGCGCTTTACGCTGCTCGCTGCGCTCCTAGATTTCGTTCCAGGTCTTGCCGAGGAACTCGATATCCGTGCGAATTTCGTCGTCCGATGCTCCGCCCGCCGCGGTCCGCACGATAAAGCCGCCGGGATACGCGCCGCGCGCTTCGCCCACCAGTCGGCGTAGGCGCGAGCGGTTGTCCGCGGAGGCAATTTTACGGGACACACCGATGTGATCGATGGTCGGCATGTACACCAGGAAGCGGCCGGGTAGCGCGACGTGGCTGGTGATGCGTGCGCCTTTCTTGCCAAGCGGCTCCTTGGCGATCTGGATGACGATGTCCTGGCCGGCCTTCAGCATCTCGGAAATGAGTTGGGGGCGGCGCGAAGGTCCGGAGTGGCCACTCTGATGACGGTGCGGACCGCCGGGACGGCGTTCGAATCGAGGACCGCCACCGGGACGGCCGCCGCGACGATCTGGTCCGCCGCCGCCGCGATTGTCTCGGCCGCGATTGTCGCGATCGCGTCCGCCGCTGCGGTAGGGGCGCTGGAAGCGGGCGCGGGGATTGCCGCCGATGCGCGCGGAGTCGCGCGGGAAATCCGGGCGGGGCTCGGAAGCGCCGGAGCGCGGGGCGCGTGTTTCGCCTGGAAGAAGGATGCTGTCGTCTTCGGCGATGACCGGTTCGGGCGTGGATTCGGTTCCGGTGGCCTCGACGGGTTCGTGTTCGTGCTGAGTTTCCTCGTGAATTTCGTGATCGCCGATGACAGCGGCGGCGTGCAGAGCGTTCTCGTGGGCGGCGTCTGCTTCCGCTTCGCGGAGCGCGTGAGCGTCCAGAGCGCGTGTCTCGATAGCTCGGATCTCTTCCGCGCCTACATCCTGGGACTCGGCTTCCGCTTCACTGGCGCGAATCTCTTCGCGTTCCTCAACGCTGTCTTCCGTTTCGGTCTCTTCGTTTTCTTCTTCGTTTTCCTCTTCGTTCTCCTCTTCCTCTTCGTCTTCTTCCTCGAAGACCGCGCCACCGGCGAGCGTGTCGGCCGCCGCGTGCGCTTGCGTTTCTTCGTGCTTGGCCTCGATGAGGCTGGAGGAGATAACGGCGACGTCCTCGTCGCTGAGCGAAGCATCGGTGCGAGTACGTTCCTGCTCGACGACGTCCGGCGCAGCACTGGGCGACTGCGAAGCGGTGGTTGCAGTGTCGTCGGTGGAGGAGGTCAATTCTTCCGTGCCGGTGGAAGATGTTTCGGGTTCGTTGCCGGTTTCCGCAAGCAGCCAGCGCGGAAGTCCGCCGGAGGAGCGGCGCGGAACGTTCGCACCGGAAGGTGTCCCGGCCTGCTGAACATTGCCGCGGGAAGAAATGGAATCTCCGAGATCGGGCTGCGGTTCGTGAATCTCCGGCTCTATGAGGGCAGGCGCAGGGGTGGCAGCAGCGGCAGCCGGCTTGTTGCGGTACTTTGCCAGGGATTCGCCCGGCAATACGATTTCGTCTTCACCGGAACTTACCGGAGCGGCAGGCGGGCTGAAGCGCGATCCTTCCGGGCGACGATTGTCGCGCGGTTCGAAAGCGCGGCCTTGCTGGCCGCGCGAGTCATAGCTGCCGCGGGAATCGTGCGGGCGTTGATCCCCCTGCGGAGAAGCATACTTTGAAGGAGGAAGATTGCGGCCGCCTTGCGGTGGGCGTCCTCCACTGCGGCGGCGTCCACCGCGCCGGCCCCAGCGTCCTCCGCGTCCGCGATCGCCACCACGATCGCCGCGGAAGTCCTGTCCGCCGCCGCGGTCATTGCCGCGATCGGGACGAGAGTATTTCTGCGTGGGATTGTACTGGCCAAAATTTTGCGGAGCAGAGGCGTTCGATTCCGGCTGGCGCTCCTCCGCTTCAGCGTGGGGTTCGCGATTTCCGTCCCGTTCGGCTTCGGCGTGAGCTTGCTCGGCAGGAGCATCGTGTTCGTGCTCGTGCGCGAAGTCCGCATGCGTGGGCTCTTCGTGCGGAATGGCTTGCTGCGCGGCGTCGTCCGCGCTTGACGGAGCGGCCTCATCGGAACTGTGCGAGCGGGCGAGAGACTCGCCCGGCAAAGCCTCGACCAGCGCAGCCGCCGCGGGCGGAAGCGCCGCCGCTTGCGGCGCGTGCCCGTGGTCGTGATCGTGATCGTAGTCTTCGAGATTTTCGAAGACGTCACTGACGTAGAGAAATGCGTCGCCGTCCAGTCCGATATCGACGAACGCCGACTGCATACCGGGGAGCACGCGGGTAACGCGGCCTTTGTAGATGCTGCCAACCAGCGCGAACTCTTTTTCGCGCTCGATGTAAATTTCGACTAACTGACCTTCTTCGAGAATCGCGACCCGACGTTCGTGGGAGGCCGCGGAGATAACCAATTCTTTCGACATGAAAACTCCTTGGGACGCACCGCCGCGAGCTTCTGCCCGAGGTGGGTCCGGAATAGCAACGCCGGTCCCGAAAAAACCGGGACACGCGCGCGTGACACCTGTAGAGAGGCGTCGCGTTGGTCGAATGCGGAGGGGCGGTTTCCGGCGGGGCCGGAATGGCCGACTGCGAAGTGCGTCCTCTGGCGTTCGAGGCTGCTGCTATTGCGGGTAACCCGTTGCCGGGAAGGTCCCGGGCAAACGGCGGACGATGCTGTCCTCACTCTTTCAATCCTAAATATTCGACCCGGCGCGGCTTTGTATCTTGCAGCCAAGCGCTCGGGACTGGCAGCTCGCCTAGTTGACGAAGCGGCGAATGCGCACGTTCATCACCAGACCAATCGCCAGGAAAACAAACAACGTGGCCGAGCCCCCGTAGCTCATAAGCGGCAACGGGATGCCGGTAACCGGCATATAGCCAATCACCATGGCCACATTTACCAAAACATGGAAGCCAAGCGCCGCGGCTACGCCCATGACCAGAAACATGCCCGCGCGGTCTTTCGCGCGCTGGGCGTTCTGCACCAGTCGTAGCAGCAGAGCCATGTACAGCCCTAAGGCAAGCAGCACGCCCTTGAATCCCTGCTCTTCAGCCCACGCCGACATGATGAAGTCGGAATAACGTACGGGGATGTAGCCCAGTTGATTCTGACTGCCCTTGCCAAAACCTTTTCCCCAGAAGCCGCCGGAGCCTACGGCGATTTCCGATTGCAACAGTTGGTAGCCGGAGCCTTTTGCGTCATCTTCCGGGTGCAGGAAGGAAGTGATTCGTTCCCGTTGGTACGGTTTCAGAATATGCCGGCTGACCGGCGGATAAAAAACACTTCCAATCAACAAAAGTCCTGCCAAAGAAAATATGGCCGCGTGTTGCCACTGCAAGCCAGCCAAATAGGCGCCTACAACCAACAGAGGCACCAGCACGAGCGCCGTACCTAAATCAGGTTGTTTGAGAATCAGCGCCAGTGGTAATCCTACTAAAAGCCCTGCTTTAACCAAATCGCGCAGGGAGAGCTCATCGCTGCGCACCTCGGCAAAGAAGCGCGCCAACACAATGATTATAATCAATTTGACCAATTCTGACACCTGAAGAAATTCGCCCAGGACCGGAATCCAGCGTTTGGCTCCAAACCGGGTGTGCCCGACCAGCAGGACGGCTACCAGCGCCGCTACGC
>CATPAM010000030.1 GCA_955651735.1 Candidatus Acidiferrales bacterium
GTGGGAGCGCCGGCACCCGCGGCGGGCGGCGTTGATGGCCCTTGCCGGGCCGGCGGCAAACTACACGCTGATGCTGCTGGCGGTGGTAGGTTTGCGGGCCGGGCACGGCATGGGCTGGCTGCAGACAAATCCGGAAACCGGACAACCGGGCCTGGCGACCGTGGCGCTGTTCGTATTCTTCTCGCTGAACCTGCTGCTGGGCACCTTCAATTTGCTTCCGGTTCCTCCACTCGATGGCAGCGCGGGAATCATGTTGTTCATGAGCGAGAGCCGGGCGCAGCGGTACCTGGACTGGCTGCGCGGCAACAGCTTTGCAATGGTAGGTCTGCTGGTAGGCCTGCTTGTCTTCCGTTACCTTTACGGTCCCGTTGAGAATTTCGCCACCAATCTGCTGTTGCGCACTCACTTCTGAGGATTCCAAAAGTGGTTCAGTTGCGCACAGTTTGGCTTGGGTGTCCCTTCTCCGCACAGCTTCCTCTCCGTCTAGCCGAATAAATAGATTAGTTTCCTGTGGTTATAGCAATTAACCTGGCACCGCGCCTGCACTCAGAGGCGGGCGGAGGATGGAATGATCTTGACCGCCCCGGTTACTTACCTGTATCGCGTGGAGGTTTCCGGCTGGGACGACAATAAGGCGTTTTTCGTGGAGAACTCCGAGTTGGAGTGGACCGACGACTCCGGGAAACAGGTTACGCTGAACCGCGGGCTTATGGACGGAACGGTCGTCTTCCTGCGGTTGCTCCAGCCGATTAGCGATGACCGATCCCAACCGGTGGCCTACCAAGCAGAGCTGGTGGCAAGTACGTACGAAGGTCTGCGGCAATTCCGGCTGCGTCCTGTGTCGACGAGGCCCGGGCGCCGGACGGAACTGCTCCGATAGAAACAGCAGGCCTGGAGCCGGGAAAGTGCCGAAACGGAACAGAGGTCCGAAATGGCGGTGCGATAGGGCAGCACCGATTCGCGGATAAATTCTGCCGATAGACTCTACGAACTCTATGCGCTTCTGAAACAATAGCTTAGCTGTCCACCGGCGTAGGTTTTCGACGCGGAACTGTAAGAAGACTGTAAGAAGATGCCGGCGGCGGGTGGAAGCTAAGATGCGAAGCAGTTGGTGTGGTCCAGACCCACTCCAAGGCTGTCGAAACCGCTCCGGCGAAGAGCTCGCTGACTCCCTGCATTCTGGACGATGATCCCGCACAACTGGAGATGCTGGCGGCGCTGGTGGCGAGCCTGGGCTATGAGCCCATCACCACCGCGAGCCCGGAAGAGGCTTTGAAACTGGTGCAGTACGGGCGCTGTCGGCTGGTACTGGCGGACGTGCACATGCCGGGAATGGACGGGTACCAGTTCCTGGACGCGGCGCTACGCAGCGATCCGGGCCTGCACGTAATAATCATGACCGGCGATTACACGCTGGAGTCGGCGCTGGATGCGATACGCCGCGGCGCGACAGATTTTCTGCCCAAGCCGATCGACCGCGCGCGGCTTAAACGCACGCTGGATGACGTGGCAGCGCTGTACGACCAGCGGCGGCGCGTGCGTGAGCTCGAGGAACAGTTGCTGAAGGACTTGGAATTCCACGGCATCGTGGGAAAAAGCCCGGCGATGCTGGAGGTGTTTGACTTCGCACGCAAAGTAGCGCGGCACTATACCAACGTCTTGCTGATTGGAGCCACCGGCACGGGCAAGGAGCTCGTGGCACGGGCCGTGCACCAGATCAGCCCGGTGAGCCAGCACAAGCTGGCGGTGTGCAACTGCTCGGCGATGGTAGATACGCTGCTCGAGAGCCAGCTTTTCGGGCACATCCGCGGGTCATTTACTGGCGCGACCGACACGCGGCCGGGATTGTTTGAGTTCGCCAACAATGGAACCGTGTTTCTCGATGAGGTGGGGGAAACCTCGCTGGCCATGCAGGCCAAGCTGCTGCGTGTGATCCAGAACCGTGAAATCCAGCGCATAGGCTCGCCGGAGGTACGGCAGATCAACGTGCGATTGATTGCGGCAACCAACCGGGACTTGCGCGCGGAGGTCCTGGCCGGACGCTTTCGCGAGGATTTATATTACCGGCTGAGCTCTATCCAGATTCGCATCCCTCCACTGACCGAGCGGCTGGAGGACATTCCGCTGCTGGTGCAATTTTTCCTCAAGAAGTACAACGAAGCGTACGGAAAGACAATTTCCGGGTTGACTCGGCGCGCGCAAGCGGTGCTGCTGCAACATGCCTGGCCAGGGAACGTGCGCGAACTGGAGAACGTGATCTCCAGCGCCTGCATCACGACTGGCGGAGACTTCATCGACCTGGCCGACTTGCCGGAAGGCTTGGAGCACCGCGGGCCGCGCACGGCGGAGGGCGACGAGTTTCGCCCCCTGTCCCTCGAAGAGATGCGCAAGATACACATCCATCGGGTTCTCGATATGTGCCAGGGAAATCGCCTGCGCGCCGCGCAGGTGTTGGGTATCGGGCGCACAAGCTTGTACCGGTATCTAAAAGAGGATGCGCAAGAGAAACCCAAGGCCGCGAAATTCGGGCAAGCCTCGGCAGCCGCACGCTTATAGCGCTTCCCTTTTCCGTAATTTGGATTTCGAGTGTACCGTGGCGGAACAGTTTTCCGTGTTGGCCCAAGGCGCGCAGCTCGCCATCTGGTAATTTCAACCAAATCAGCAGCATGCACGGGGGGAACTTGGCACGCGTCCTGCACTCATACCGGTGCAGCTAGATGTTTAAGAAGCAGATGAGAACGCAACGGAGATTCGAAGAAGATTTTGCGACGGCCATCGCGCGCGCCACGCGCGCGTCGGTGCCTCGCAAGCAAGCTCCTACCAGCAGTACTTCCTCAGCGAACCCACAATCCACCAGCCAAGACCCCCTGAGCGCCGTGTAACTCGCCAGAGCAGTTGCGCGGCGCTCTTTCTTTCCTAGAACCAGCAGCAAGCAGTCATGGCCCCTGAAACGAAAACCGGACAGCCAGGATAGCTATCCCCTTACTCGTACCGGAGGGCGATGATAGGGTCTACACGCATGGCGCGGCGCGCGGGGATGTAGCAGGCGACGAGGGCGACGCCGCTGAGCAGCACCGCTACACCGATGAAGGTGAGCGGGTCGTTGGCACCGACGCCGAAAATCAGCTTGGTGATCAGGCGCGTGAGGCCGAGAGCGGCGACGATTCCGATGCCGACGCCGATCAGGGCGATGCGCATGCCTTCGCCGACGATCATGCGCAACACGTCCGAAGCGGACGCGCCTAGCGCCACACGGATGCCGATCTCCTGGGTGCGCTGGCCGGTGAGGTAGGAGATCACACCGTAGATGCCCACCGCGGAGAGCACCAGGGCCAGTGTCGAAAGCACAGAGAGCAAAATCATGGCGAGGCGCTGCTTGGCGATGGAATTGGCGACGATCTCTTCCATCGGTTTAACGTTGTAGATCACAGCGCTGCTGTCGACTTGGGCTTCGGCGTTGCGCACAGCGCTGACGATGCTGCCAGGGGCGCCCGAAGTTCGCGCAACCCAGCCCGCGCCGTTGGCCAAGAGCGGCCAGAAACGGTCGGGCACCTGCCACATCAGGAGATAAATCTGGGCTTGCAAATTTTCGTGCCCGCGCGAGCCCAGACCCCAGTGCTCGACGTGGCCGCTGACGCCCACGATCTCGGGCTGAAGGTCCAGCAAACCGATGTTGAGATGTTTGCCGACGGGATCCTGGCCCGGAAAATACTTATGCGCAAAACTGGAATCGATGACCGCTACGACGGGCGTGTGTTCGTCGTCGCGTGCACTGAAAAAGCGCCCGCGCTCCATGGGAATGCGCATCACCGGCTGGTAGGCCGGACTGACTAGGTAAAAAAGCGCGAAGGGCATTTCGTTCTCGTTGGCCGGCTTGGGCTGGCCTTCGATCCAGAAAGGCACTTCGGAATCGCCGGTCATGGGTAGCGAGCCACCCATGGCGGAAACTCCATCGACGCCCCGAACGCGTTCAAACTGGCGCAGGGTTTCGCGGTATTTGGCACGAAGTTGGTCCGCGGTGACGGCCGGATCGGAGGTGAAGGAGACGTCGAAAGAGAGAACGTTGCGCGCGTCGAAACCGGGATTGACGCCCCAGAGAGCGGCGAGGCTGCGGATCATCAGGCCTGCGCCGATGAGCAGCACCAGCGCCATGGCCATTTCCACGATGACGAAGACGCTCTGCGTGCGGTGACGCGCGCCGCTCGAGCCGCGGCCACCTTCTTTCAGCGTTTCGTGCATGTCCGGACGCAATGTCTTGATGGCCGGAACGAGGCCGAAGAGGATGCCGGTGAGAACGGAGACGCCCACGGTGAACAGAAGCACGTGCGAATCGATTCCGATTTCCTCCGCGCGTGGCAAAGCGTCCGGCAGCGCGGCGAGAATGGCGCGCGTGCCCCACTTGGCGAGAAGGAGGCCGATGACACCGCCGCCGATGCCGAGCATCACGCTTTCGGTGAGAAGCTGGCGGATGATGCGGGCGGGGCTGGCGCCGAGCGCGGAGCGAATGGCGAACTCGCGGGCGCGCCCGGTGGAGCGCGCCAGGAGCAGGTTGGCGACGTTGGCACAAGCGATCAGCAACACGAAACCCACGGCGCCGAGCAACACCAGCAGGACTCCGCGGACCTCACCGACCACGTCGGTCTTCAGCGGCACCAAAGCGATTCCGGTGCCTTTGTTAGAGTCGGGATAAGCGGCTTCGAGATTGTGCCCAATGCGGTCCATGTCGGCGCGTGCTTGCTCGAATGTCACTCCAGGTTTGAGACGACCGATGGAAGTTGTACCCATGCTAATGCGGCGATCACGGAAGGTCGCGTCGGTCCACTGGCCAATAGGAACGTAGACATCGGTGGGACTCAAAACCGGCAGCCGGCTGGGAGCGACACCGATAACGGTGTAGGCCTTGCCATTGAGGTTAAGGCTCTTGCCCAAAACGTCGGGCGATGAACCGAATTTGCGTTTCCAGAGGCCA
This sequence comes from Candidatus Acidiferrales bacterium, assembly GCA_955651735.1. Lineage (GTDB taxonomy): Bacteria > Acidobacteriota > Terriglobia > Acidiferrales > UBA7541 > Acidiferrum. The sequence continues at coordinate 4,970 of CATPAM010000030.1, forward strand.
TCGCCGATGACGACCACCGGTCCCGCACCGGCCTGGTCTTCTTCCGGTTGTATATTGCGTCCGAGGGCCAGCGGAACGCCGAGCGTGACAAAAAAATTCGCGGAGACCATATGGCCGTGCAAGCGCTCGGGCTCGCCGGCACCGGCCATGTTGTAATCTTCACTGCGAAAGGCGCTGAGCGAGGAGAAGGTCTTATTATCTTTGTGCCAGTCGAGAAAATTGGGATAGGAGATGGAGCTTTCGCCGAAGGCCGAAGTTCGCGAGTACACAGCGAGAAGCTGGTCGGGATTCGGAAACGGCAGCGGATTCAGCAAGACGCCGTTGACCACGGAAAAAAGCGCGGTGTTCGCGCCGATGCCCAGCGCCAGCGTCAGAATCGCGACGGCCGCGAAGCCGGAGCTCATGGACAATACTCGCAGTCCGTAGCGGACATCTTGCCAAAGATTTCTCACGGTAGCCCCCTCGCGGAGTGATTGCAGAGA
>CATPAM010000031.1 GCA_955651735.1 Candidatus Acidiferrales bacterium
AAGATGAGGTCGTCAATCGTTTGCGCAACCACCTCGTATCCAATCAGAGCAAACGCAAGTCCATGGTGTAGAGAAGCTAACCGCTGCTCTCACTCAAGCTGCGCCCGTGCAATATGGACATTTCTTGGCTTTGATGGGAATCGCCATCGCGCATTGAGGGCACTCCTTCGTTGTAGGCGCTTCTCCTGGCGCCGGTTTCTTGGTCCAGCGGTTCACCCGTAGCACGAGCAGGTAGACTGCAAACGCCACGATCAAGAAATTGATCACCGTGTTTACGAACTGGCCGTAATTAATCGTCGGCGCAGCGGCCTTTTTGGCGTCGGCCAAAGTCTCGTAATGGGTCCCGTTCAGGCTGATAAAGTAATCGGTAAAGTTGCCTTGGCCGAGCAACTTTCCAAGCGGCGGCATGACAACGTCATCGACCAGTGACGACACGATTTTTCCGAACGCCGCCCCGATGATGACGCCCACCGCCATATCCAAGACATTGCCCCGCATGACAAATTCCTTGAATCCCTTGAGCATGAGCGACTCCTCGTTCGTTCTCGGTGGGCCTGTTGACGGAAGATCCGTTGCGGGATTATATCGAAGGAAGAACTGAAATCCAGAAGAGAAACGCCTTAGCAGGTAGCTAGCGCGGCCTGAGGATTAGTACGGTACTTACGAGGCCGCGAAGCATCAACAAGACGCCGGCAAAAGTTAGTAACCGCCCCACCCACGGAAACGGCACGCGCGAGATCGCCAGCATCACCACGCCCAGCAGGGTCAAAGAGAGCCCGCGCGTCCACTGCTCTTTGCGCGACCACCATTGCCCGGGCTTGTACAGAGCGCGTACGCCCCACACGATAAGCGCGGCGCTCAGCACCAGCCACCCAGGCTTCCGCCGGTCAAACAAAATATGCTCGCTGAGGCCGAGCCATACGACCAGCCCTCCGAGCAGCACAAAAATTATCTCGATGGTGATTCGCAGCATTTGCTGCGGCGTGAGCATTCTTCTCCGTGACCTCTGTTTTCCGCCAGCGGAGTCCTCGCTACTAAATCCTTGCTACTGTACTCGCTCAACGCGCACCTTGTTCAAAGTCACCGGCGTGCGTGGACGATCGTTGGCGTCGCGTGGCAGCTTGGAGATTTTGTCGGCTACGTCCTGTCCCTCCACCACCTCGCCGAAGATGGTGTGCTTGTTGTCCAGCCAGGGGGTCGCCGCTACGGTGACGAAAAACTGGCTGCCGTTCGTCCCTGGACCGGAGTTCGCCATGGAAAGCTTTCCCGGCTTGGAATGCTTCAGCGAAGGGTGAAACTCGTCGGGAAAAGTGTAGCCAGGTCCGCCGCGTCCGTCCCCGCGCGGGCATCCACCCTGGATCATGAAGTCGGGAATCACGCGGTGAAACGTCAGGCCGTCGTAATAATTTTTCTTCTGCTTCTTCCCGGTCATTTCGTCGGTGAATTCCTTGGTCCCTTCCGCCAGGCCTATGAAATGGGCCACCGTCTTGGGCGCTTCGTTCTCGAGCAAGCGAATGACAATGTTGCCCTGCGAAGTCTCGAATATCGCGTAGGTTCCGGCCGGTCGAGTCATGCGTTCTCCTCACGGACCATCGTACACGAGCGTCCGCAAACCGCGCCACTTCCCGTCCTATCCGAGTCCGCTAGCGTCATCGCGGCGCGAACCCTAGACGCTGATGGCAACCAGCAAACCGGAGGTGGCTGTGAAAAATCGCGCCAGTTTGCTCAAGACCCAGACGCGTTTTGACCGCTCCTCAAAGGAGCGTTTGGCCCGCATCGAAAATGATTCCATGTGGACTCTCAATTCCGGTGACACTGACGAATGGGCAATGACGTCGCGCCAAATTGCCGAGGTCCAACTGAGCCTGATGAAATTGTCGCGGGAGCTGGCCGTGGAGTCCCGCCAAATTCGCATATTGGCGGCCAGCAAGTCGCATTGCCTGGCAACGCCGGCGCCTGTCAACAGAAGGAACTACCTAACTAATGGCTGTAAAGCAAATCGAATACATGTCGGGCAGCGCTGCGCGTTTGCAGTAGTTAGCACGGAAAACGGCGCGGTTGTGGTGCACGTTCTGCAAGATTCCTCCGGAGTGTGGCTTCAAAACGAGTATGGTTACTTTGAGACCTGGACGCAGGCGCAGGGGTTCGCCAGCATGCGCAATCAAGCGTATGGCATTTGATCAGAGTTGAGGCACAGCACATAGTGGTGAGCGCCAGTCTGGCTGCTGCGAGTTCCAGCAAACAGAGATCATAGCTCCGGCTACCAGCCCTTTTGTTTGCGCAATTCCGTGACGTGCGCGGTGTGATGCCGGCCGTGCCAGGCATACAGGAAAAGCAGCCAGTCCACCGTGCGCACACCGTGGTCCGGATGCCGGAACGTTCGCGCAAATTCCTCTGCCTTCAACGAGCGCAGCAGCCGCACCCAGCGTTCATGCAAGGAATCCAGCAGCGCGAGAGAAACATCGACCGGCGCCGACTTGGCGTCCTCCAACTCCGCCCAACGCGCCTCTTCGTAGGGTTTGATCGTGGGCTCCTGCTCCGTCAGCGCCAGCCGGAACCGCACGTACGCATTCATGTGGCTGTCCGGAACGTGATGCGCCACCTGTCGTACGGTCCAGCCGCCGTCGCGATAGGGCGTGTTCAATTGCTCTTCGCTCAGGCCCTTTATGGCGGCGCGCAGCTTGGCGGGCGCCTCCGCGATCGTGGAAATCGCCTCGCGCCGCAAAGCCGGCGTGACGTCCTGCGGCGGTGAGTACTCGCCTATGGGATAGCGCGGATCCATGTTCTTCTTTCCTCCGGGCAAGGCGACCTTTGCGCCGAAATATACCTGCGTCTACAGATTCGGGTCAACGTAGCAAGTCAAGACTCGGTCTCCAATTTGGCTGCCTGGGGGCAACCGAAGACAGAGCGCGACGATGTTACAATACCGCTTTCGCGGCACCGTTCGGGCGGCGCGGCGAATCTAATCATCAGGAGCGTTTGAATGCACAACGTCGTCATCATTGGCAGCGGCTGCGCCGGACTCACCGCAGCGATCTATGCCGCGCGCGCCAACCTCAGGCCCCTGGTTATCGATGGCCACGAACCGGGAGGCCAGCTCACCCTGACCACCATGGTCGAAAATTTTCCCGGTTTCCCGGACGGCATTCTGGGCCCAGAGCTGATTGACAATATGCGCAAGCAGGCGCAAAGGTTCGGCGCTGACTTCAAATCCGGCGCGGT
>CATPAM010000032.1 GCA_955651735.1 Candidatus Acidiferrales bacterium
GACTTGCGCGAGGATGTGCTCGAGTTTTTCCGGGCCGATTACGTATTTGAGCCAGGGCCAGTTCTTGTCGTACTGGGTCATGGCCACGTAGAACAAATTCTTGGGGCGCTGGGGGTCGACGAATTTGTCGAAATCAGGGGCGGCGAGCGCGTAGGTCATCTGGCGGGCGCGGTCGGCGCGGAAGTTGAAAAAGATGATGGCGTCGTGGTCACGGATCGGCCCGACCGCTGGCGCCGTCGGGCCACTGCCCTTGGTGACGACGATGGGCTTCACGAATTCGTCGGTGACGTCCTGCTCGTAGCTGCGCTGCAGGGCGGCGAGAGGATCGTCGGTGCGCGTTTCGGCTTCGCCGTGGACGACGGCGCGATAGGCGAGTTCGATGCGCTCCCAGCGATTGTCGCGGTCCATGGCGTAGTAGCGGCCGACCAGCGTGGCAATTTGCCCGACGCCGAGTTCGCGAATTTTTTGCTGGAGCTGCCGCACGAAATCGCGGCCGCTGTGCGGCGGGGTGTCGCGTCCGTCCATGAAGCAGTGGATGAAAACGTTCTCGACCTTTTGCTGCTTGCTCATTTCGAGCAGCGCGAATAGATGATTGATGTGGGAGTGCACGCCGCCGTCGCTGAGCAGGCCCATCAAATGCAAGCGGCGCTGGCGGCCGCGTTCCATGGCTTGTTGGAAGAGCCGCACGTTTTGCAACTGCTTGTTGGCGATGAGCAGATCGATTCGCGTGATGTCCATGCGCACGATGCGGCCGGCGCCGATGTTGAGGTGGCCGACTTCGCTGTTGCCCATTTGGCCTTCGGGCAGGCCGACGTAGGGGCCGGAGGTGTGAATCAGCGTGTTGGGAAATTTCTTGAGCAGCGCGTCGTACGCGGGCTTGCGTGCGAGGGCGATGGCGTTGCCTTTGGTTTCAGCGCGAAATCCCCAGCCGTCAAGTACGGTCAAAACGATGGGTTTCGGTCGCTTGCTCATAGCCTCACTTAAGCCTCACTTAATCGCTGCGAAAAGCGGGCAGTTCCTCCCGTAGAGACTTCGTTCCCGGGAGATGCTGTGCACCTCAAAGTACTCCTTCAAAAAGTCGTGGTCGATGGTCTGCTCGTACTCACCTTCTCATTGACGAGCCAGATGCAGTCTAAACCATCGTTCTCGCTGTAATAGCCGATCCGGAAGCGCCGCCCTACGTTTCTTCGCCAAGATGGGGAGGGTGAAGCTTTCGCGCGCACCACGGAACCAGGCGTTATAGGCTTACGAAAAACGCGCTTCTTACGCAACATCACCTGGCAAACTCGCGCAGCGCGGAGAGCAGGCGGTCCACTTCTTCCGCAGTGTTGTAATGCACAAGGCCGATGCGGAGGAGGCCGCCGCTTTTTTCGACGCCGAGGCGCTCGGTCAGGTTCAGCGCGTAGTAATTGCCGTCCCAGGTGAAGATGCCGCGGTCGCCGAGGAATTTCGCGATCTCCGTCGGATTGCGATCGCCGACGCGGATGGAAACCGTGGAGCAGCGCTCGTGGAAACGGTTCGGATCGCTGATGCCGAAGAAGCGCAGCTTGGGAATGGTGACCAGGCCCTCGATCAAGCGAGCGAGCAACGCGGTTTCGTGCTGCCGCGTTGCGCGATAGGCGGCGAGCAGAGCGCTGCGGCGATCGGCGGCGGTGGGATCGTGGCGGCGGCCTAGCTCGGCTAGATAATCGACGGCTGCGCCGGTGCCGGCGATCAACTCCTGTACTTGCGTGCCGGTTTCCCAGCGATCGGGAAGCGCATCGGTCGCCGGGCGCACCTTGTACGGCTTGAACTGCAGCAGGCGCTCGCGTTTGCCGTACAGCGTGCCCATGTGCGGACCGAAAAATTTATAGGGCGAGCAAACCATGAAATCGCAGTCGAGCGCGCGGACGTCGATGGGGCCGTGCGGCGCGTAATGCACAGCGTCGATGAACATGAGCGCGCCGGCCTCGTGTGCAAGCTTGGTGATTTGCGCGACGGGATTGATGGTGCCGACGGCGTTGGAGGCATAACCGACGGCGACGAGTTTTGTTTTTGCGGTGATTTTTCGCTTTAAGTCGTCGAGATCGAGCGTGCAGTCGGCTTCGCGAATGTCGACTTGGCGAATCACGATGCCTTTTTCCTCGAGCGCTCGCCACGGGGCGACGTTGGCGTCATGGTCGAGCGTGGTGACCACGATTTCGTCTCCGGCCGTCAGCGCGCGACCGATGGCGCGGGCGAGCGCGAACGTGATGGTGGTCATGTTCTGGCCGAAGACGACTTCGTCCGGGTCGCAATGGAAGAAATCGGCCATGGCCGCGCGCGCGGAAGCGATCATGGCGTCATTGGCGCGGCTGGTGGCGAATGCGCCGCAGGTATTGGCGTTCGCGGTGAGAAAATAATTTTGCACGGCCTCGATGACCTGCTTGGGAACTTGCGTGCCGGCGGGGCCGTCGAGAAACGCGGCCGCCTGGCCATTCACCTGCGATTTCAACGATGGAAATTGCGCGCGAACCCAAGCAGAGTCGAGCGGCTTGCTGGTTGATTTCCCTGTTTCCTGCAATGCTGGTGTGCTCATTTTCCTCGCCCATGCTAAATACCAATTTGTCCGGGCAGCTAGTTTCTCACAACCGGGTGCTGGCGTTGAAATGCTGGATGGCGTGGTAACATGAATTGCTTTTCCTCACTCATGCCGCGGTAGCGCAGGCTATCAACTCCGCGCTACGTTTCTCAAGAGGTGCATCGTGCCAGAAAGCTTTACGCCGACGGAGCGCACGCGTGTGGTTCGAGAGCCGCATCGCGGCGTTTATGATCGGCTGGAAATTTATAAGATTTTGGATGAGGGGATGGTGTGTCACGTCGGTTTTGCCGCGGAGGAGCAGCCGTTCGTGATTCCGACGCTGTACGCGCGTGTGGGCGACGCGATCTACTTTCACGGCTCGGCGGCTAGCCGGATGCTGCGCGGCGCGGCGGCCGGCATTTCCGTGTGTGTGACGGTCACCCTGACGGACGGTTTGGTGCTGGCGCGATCGGTCTTCAATCATTCGATGAACTATCGCTCCGTGGTTGCACTGGGGAAGGCGACGCTTGTGGATGCGCCCGCAGAGAAGCTCGAAGCGCTGCGGGCGTTCACGGAAAAAATTTTGCCGGGGCGCTGGGAGGACGCGCGGCAGCCGAATGAGAAGGAGCTGAAGGCCACGAGCATTTTGAAGCTGCCGCTGACGGAAATTTCCGCCAAGGTTCGCTCCGGCCCAGTGCAGGACGATGAAGAGGACTACACGCTGCCGGTGTGGGCGGGGATTGTGCCTCTGCATTTGCAAGCGCAGGCGCCGGTTCGCGACGAGCGGTGCGACCCGGTGATTCCGACGCCTGCGTATGCGGCGAATTACAGACGTTGAACCGCAGCGGCTAGCCGCTGACAGCGCGAAGAAAATCCGCCAGCAGACCGTACCCGGTAGCTTCAATTCCCGGATTGTGTTCCACCAGCGAAAAGCCGAAGACGTCCAAATCGAAGCGCACCGCGGAGCTCGTGCCTTCCAAGTTCGCGAGGGGATCGGAGGCGAGCAGCAGCTCCGGCTGCGCACTGCAGTCCACGCCGTCACCGCGACGCTCCGCGCGACAAACGAGCTTGTAACGCATGCCCGAGGTGCGCACGGAGCGGATTTTTTCTTCGCAGAGTTCGCGAATGCCAGTGCGCCGCACCTGGTCGAGCCGCAACGGCACATTCATTAAGACAATCGCGAGCGCGGCAACTTTCACTGCCGCATCCCAGCCGTCCAAGTCGGCGCTTGGATCGCTTTCCGCCACGCCGATGGCTTGTGCCCGCCTGACTCCCTCCTCAAAGGAGCGTCCCTTCTCGATTTCCGTGAGCACAACATTTGTGGTGGAGTTCAGCACGCCGCAAAAACCGCGCAGCTCGGTGGCGGGCAAACCGAGTTGGAACATGGAGAAAATCGGCACGCCATCCATCACCGTCGCTTCATACAAAAACTTCTTGCCCTTCTCTCGCGCCAAGGCAGTCAGTTCGCTGAGCGCATGCACGATCGGCCCCTTGTTAACGCTGATTGCATGAGCGCCCAGATCCAACGCAGTTTTGATGTGATCGATGGCAGGCTGACCGGTGTGCACGTTCAGCGAACTTGCCTCAAAGAACACATCGGCCTTGGCGTGTTCCAGCCATTCGCGCGCGTTCCCTGCCTGAAAGCTGTGGTGCTGCGCGGGCCAGCGCCCATTCAGTATTGCCAGCGGGTTTAGGCCGTCCGGATCCGCGAGCCAGCCATTGCGGCGCGTAGCAACCCCGGTCAGCCGCCAGCGCACGTCATAGCGCCGCCGGATTTCCGTCTCTTTCGATATCAACAGGCGCAGAAATGCCTTGCCCACATTTCCAAAACCCACGATGGCGAGGTTGTACGACGGGATGTCCGTTCCTCCGCAACAGTCCAGATATGGCTACGAAACGTTACCTCACCGCTCCGCGGCTCACTTTGCCGCGGCGAGCTTAGCGGCGGCGGAGGAAATGAGCGCGGCCTCATCGCGCAAAACGCCTCCGACCACGACGATGGCCTCATCCGCCTGCCTCCATTGCTTCTGTTCGATGGCTTCGCGCACGGCGGGCACGGTCTTCACCGCGTAGCCAGTGTAGAAGCCGGGCGCATAGAGCTGGTGCTTGAACCACGGCCGGTTCGGCAATCCCGCGGACGTGGTTAGCTTGCGCTCGCTTTCGATCAGCAAATGGTTTACGTCGGCGAGCGACGCCGAGGCGAGCTGCGCGCCACCATTGGCGTTGGCCTGCTCCAGCGCTTTGCGGTATTCGCCGGCGCTGCGCGCGAGTTCCTCGGTAGCGTTCTCGAGTGGCGCGAAATTCAGATGCGGAGGAACGGTGTCCGCCGCGGGAGCAACGAGCGGGTGGCGCGGATCATCCGTGGCCTTGAAAACGCCTTCCTCGATCTCGCGATTGCGCTCGCGAATGTCATCCTGCGTTTTCTGCGACAGCGCCTTCAACTCCTTTACGTAGGTCTGCACGGTGTCCGCGAAGTCGCCAAATTCGAAGGGCAACAACTCCGCATCCGCCAGGCGCATCACCGCGGTCCCGCCGGTTTGCGCCAGGGCGCGGCCGTAAACAAAATCGGTGTCGCTGAAATGCGTGTACCAGTAGAAATCGTCGTAGATGGAATGGTAGATGCCGCCACCGTCTTCCCCGCCGAATCCGATATTCAGGGAAGCGACGCCGTCGTGCTGCAGAAACGCTGTATAGTCCGAACCCGAACCCAGCGCGGGAATGCGCAGGTCCGCGCGTTCGCGGATTTCCTTGCGCTGGTCCGCAGATTTCGCACCGGCGATTTCACGCAAACGATCACGTTTCCAAACGGAAAGTTTCGTCTCCGGGTCGGAAATGTCGTGCGCGACATCGTTGCTGAATTTCTCCAGCGTGTGCGATCCTTCTACGCCCAGGTAACCCCGCCCGTTGCTGTCGGAGTTGACATAGGCCACGGCGTGCGCGCGCAAGTCGTCGTAATGCTCCTCGGCAAACTCCGTGGAGCCGAGCAAGCCCGGCTCTTCGCCGTCCCACGCACACAGAATAATCGTGCGCTTCGGCTTCCATCCTGATTTAAGCAGTTCCCCGAACGCGCGCGCTTCTTCAAGCACCGCAACCATTCCGGACGTGGGATCTTCCGCGCCGTTCACCCAAGCATCGTGATGGTTCCCGCGAATCACCCACTCATCCGGAAACGCCGAGCCGGGGATTTTCGCAATCACGTCATAAACTGGCTTGATGGGCCAATTCGATATCACTTTCAGGTGAACCTTCGCGGGGCCTGGCCCGATGTGATAGGTAACACCCAATCCGCCGCGCCAACCCTCCGGCGCAACACGCCCGGCCATAGCGGCGAGAAGCGGCTGCGCGTCACCATAGGAAATTGGCAGCACGGGAATTTTTGTAATCGTCGCAGCATCTTTAATGTCCAGGCGCTTGGCGTTTTTCGTGGCGCCGACTCCCGGCGTGAGCGGATCGCCCGGATAGATCGGCATGTCCGCGACGCTGCCACGCTGCACGCCATCCTTCGGGCGCCAAGCTCCGTTCGGAAACGTATCGCCCTGCACATAACCATCTTCATGTGGATCGGAATAGATGATGCAGCCGATGGCTCCGTGCTCGGCGGCCACTTTGGGCTTGATCCCGCGCCAGGAATGAAAATAGCGCGCGATCACGATCGCGCCTTTCACGGAAACGCCCATGCGCTCGAGCTGTTCGTAGTCTTCCGGAACTCCGTAGTTCACATACACCAGGGGCGCGGTGACGTCCCCGTCGATCGAATAGGCGTGATAGGTAGGCAACTGCTCGTTCTGCTGATTCGAGGTGAGATCCTGGGGTACCGGCGGCTCCTGCAGCGTGGCCACAAATTTCGGGCCGCCATCGACCAACTCGATGACGCGTTCTTTCGGCGTGGGATACAGCACATCGAACTGCTCGATATGCGCTTCCAGCCCAAACTCCTTGAACTTCGCCAGAATCCATTCGGCGTTTTCCTTGTCATAAGGAGAGCCGACATTATGTGGACGTGCGGAAAGATGCTGCATATAGGAGCGCAGATTTTCCGGGCTGGGAATCGCGCGCAGCTTTTCTTCCCATTGCCGCTCAGTACGAGAAGACTCCGCCGAGTAGCCAAACAATGGTTGCTCATCGGCAATAACGTGCGATCCAAACGGCGCGAGCGACACCCCCGCAAACAACATCCCCGCGACGATGCTCCTGCGATTCATCCATCCTCCTCGACACATTGAAAGCGCCCGTATTCTGCCTCAAATCGGCTGCGTTTGAGAAATTAACTGCGGGTGCGCCGGCTTATTTCGAAGAGCATCTTGTTGGCGCAGCGGTCTTAAACCAGCGGCTTGGACATCAAAATGTAATGCGCTGGCACCTTGGCAACTAAGTTCTCGGGGAATGGTTCGGTGCAAATGACCTCATATCCGAGGCGCTGATAAAAGGGCAAGAGTTGCTCGCCTCGCGCGCTGATAACGCGCAAATCCATCGCGCGGGAGCCTGATTCGCGCGCAAGATTCTCCGCCGCGGCTACCAATTGCCCTCCGAGTCCCGCACCCTGCCGCGCGGGCTGCACGGAAAGAAGCCCCAGGTAGCTGCGATCATTACGAGTCTCAACGTAAACGCAACCCGGCAATCCACCGGAATCTTCCGCCACGAGGAACGTGCCGCCGCTCATGTAAGCGCGAACTCCCAAATCGTCCACGCGATTGCCGTCGAAGACCACCTGCTCGACAACGAAGGCGGCATTGATCAATTCTGTGAGCGTGGGTACATCCTCATCACTCGCGGGACGGATGCGTACCTTGGACTCGGATGAGGGCGAATTGGCAGAGGCAGCCATAAAACGCGTTTATCAGCATTTACCCCCGGAATAGCGCACGTCCGGGAAATTTGGCCGACGCGCCCAACTCTTCCTCGATGCGCAACAACTGGTTGTACTTCGCGATGCGGTCCGTGCGCGACGCGGAGCCTGTCTTAATCTGCCCCGCGGCGGTGGCCACCGCCAAGTCCGCGATGAACGTGTCTTCCGTCTCCCCCGAGCGGTGCGAAATGATCGATTTATACCCGGCTTTGCGCGCCAACTCGACCGCGTCGATTGTCTCCGTAACCGTGCCGATCTGATTCAGCTTGATCAAAATCGCGTTGGCGATGCCTTCGTTGATCCCTCGCGAGAGCCGCTCCGTGTTGGTCACAAACAAATCGTCGCCCACCAGTTGAATTTTCTTCTTCGACGATTTGCTCCCCACACTCTGCGTCAATTGCTTCCAACCCGCCCAATCGTCTTCCGCCATGCCGTCCTCAATCGACACGATGGGGTATTTCTCCGTCCATGCCGTCCAGTACGCTGCCATCTCGGCGGGCGAGTGCGCAGACTTGTCCGACTTCTTGAATACGTACTTGCCGCTGCCCTGGTCGTAAAACTCGCTCGAAGCCGGATCGAGCGCGATGCTGACCTGCTCGCCAGGTTTGTAGCCGGCTGCGCCAATCGCTTCCAGCACGATCTGGATCGCCTCTTCGTTCGATTTGCAATTCGGCGCGAACCCGCCTTCATCGCCCACCGCCGTCGAATAGCCGTGCTTCTTCAGCGCCGCCTTAAGCGCGTGAAACACTTCCACTCCCCAGCGCAACGCCTCCGAAAAGCTCTCCGCTCCCACCGGCATCACCATGAATTCCTGGAAGTCCACGGAATTGTCCGCGTGCGCCCCGCCATTCAAAATGTTCATCATCGGAACGGGCAGCAGATTCGCCGACCTTACCGTCGAATAGTTAGCTAAATACTTGTACAGCGGCAATTTCTGCGCGGCTGCCGCACCGCGCGCCGCGGCCATGGACACCGCTAGTATTGCGTTTGCCCCCAACCGCGACTTCGTCGGCGTGCCGTCCAGCTCGATCATGCGCTTATCCAACGCGCGCTGATCCCCAGCGTCCAGGCCCGCGACGGCCTTCGCGATCTCGCCGTTCACGTTGGCGACCGCCTTTAGCACGCCCTTGCCCAAGTAGCGCGACTTGTCTCCGTCGCGCAGTTCCAGCGCCTCATGTTCGCCGGTTGACGCACCCGACGGAACCGCCGCGCGCCCACGCGCCTCTGCGCCGACGTAAACGTCCGCCTCCACCGTTGGATTTCCCCGCGAATCAATAATTTGCCGCGCGTGCACCCGCGTAATCTTCGTCGACATGCCTCTTCCTCTCCTAACTAGCTGCGAATAAATGATTTTACAGGAACCCCGCGGGCAACACCTAAGCGCAAGGGGAGGGCTAAACGCAAAAAAACGAACCTAACCGTCCGTAGCAACAAATTGCACTTTCTTTAGCTCAAAACAGATCGCCGACTGCTGCTAGCCTTACTCACGCCGCTTCCGGTTCCTCGATCAGCGATTCCTGGCGCACCACCACCACAATTCCCGAGTCCGTCACATGAAAGCGCCGACGGTCGGCTTCCGTGTCGTAGCCAATCTCCGCGCGCTCCGGCAGCGTCACATGCCGGTCGATAATCGCGCGTCGGATGCGCGAGTGCCGCCCCACATTCACGTGATTGTACAAAATCGAATCCGACACCTCGCAATAGCTGTTGACGCGCACGTCGTAGCCGACTATGCAGCGCTGCACGCGTCCGCCGGATACGATCGAGCCGCCCCCTACAATCGAATCGAGCGCGACACCCATGCGCTCCGGATCAGCGAAAACAAATTTCGCCGGCGGATATTGATGCTGCCAGGTGCGCAGCGGCCAATCCTTGTCGTACAAGTTGAAGACCGGCGAAACGGAGACCAGATCCATGTTCGCTTCGTAGTACGCATCCAGCGTGCCCACGTCGCGCCAGTACAATGCGTCCTTGCGGTTCTCGTCGATGAAGTTGAACGCGAACACGCGGTGCTTGCTGATGATGCGCGGGAGTACATCCTTTCCGAAATCGTGCGACGACTTGGGATCCTCGGAGTCCGCCAGCAAAATCGGAATCATCAGGTGCGTGTTGAAAATGTAGATGCCCATGGACGCGTTGCAATGGCCCTGGTGATGCGGCGACTCTTTAGGCGCGGCAGGCTTTTCTTCAAATCCCACGATGCGCCACTCCTTATCCACCTCGATCACGCCAAATTGCCGCGCCGCCTGCGTCGTGGGAATTTCGATCGTCGCCACCGTAACGTCCGCGCCGGAGTCCACATGCTGCTGCAGCATGCGGCTGTAATTCATTTTTTAGATGTGGTCGCCGGACAAAATGAAGACGTACTTCGAGCGCTCGCTGCCGATGGAATAAATATTCTGGTACACCGCGTCGGCCGTACCCTGATACCACTGCTGCGAAACGCGCATCTGCGGCGGCAGCACTTCGATGTAATCGCCGAGCCCGGCCAACGGCGACCACCCCGCGCGAATGTGCCGGTTCAGGCTCAGCGCCTTGTATTGCGTTAAAACGAAAACGCGCCGCAAATCCGAATTGATGCAGTTGGAAAGCGTGATGTCGATGATGCGATACAGCCCGCCGAACGGCACCGCCGGCTTCGCGCGGTCGCGCGTCAGCGGCCATAACCTTTCGCCTTGCCCTCCGGCTAGCAGTACTCCGATGGCATCGCGCATCGCAGACATGGCAGACCCCCGGGCTTCGCGTTCCTGGAGCGGGCACATCTAACAACAGAATGGAGGAAAAAGACAAATGTTAAGGGGGACCGCCTCGACTCGCGGACGGCGAGTCCCTGACCTCGCCGCTTGAGGAAGCGTTACGACATCGTCAACTTCTCCAAGTTACTCACCTCGTTACGCCCGCCCCGACAACTGCCCCGGCGAGCGCGCCCAAACCGTCGGCGAC
>CATPAM010000033.1 GCA_955651735.1 Candidatus Acidiferrales bacterium
CACCCTCGAGTGCACCCATTGCTTCCGACTATGCGACCATCGCGCCGTGAATCCCTGGAAATCCTCGAACCCTTGCAGCGCGCTCCAGAATCTTTTCTTTATAATAGACCTTCACCCGGCGAGCATCTCCATCCCAGCGAGAGGGCCAACTGAATGGCGGTACAGACGCAGACGCGCGTAAAAGTAGCCAAGCTCGACACCAGCAAGTATCACGGCCTCGATCGCGAAACGCTCATCCACCTCTACCGCACGATGTTTCTTTCCCGCCGCCTCGACGACCGCGAAATCCAGCTCAAGCGCCAAAACAAAATTTACTTTCAGATTTCCAGCGCCGGCCACGAAGCCGTCACCGCCGCCATGGGCCTTCTGGTGCGTCCCGGTGTCGACTGGCTCTATCCTTACTACCGCGACCGCGCGTTTTGTCTGATGGTCGGCGTCACACCGCTCGAAACTCTCCTCCAGGCCGTCGGCGCAAAAGACGATCCCGCCTCCGGCGGACGCCAGATGCCGTCGCACTGGGGCCATCCCAAGTGGAACATCGTCTCGAAATCTTCCTGCACCGGAACGCAATTCGTGCAAGCCGTCGGCGCCGCCGAGGCCACGCTCTACTACCAGAATCGCCCCAAAGCGCTCGCGCAAGCCAAGAAAGCTCCGCTCGGCCAATACGTCCATCACCACGACAGCGAAATCGTCTACGTTTCCGCCGGCGAAGGCGCCACCAGTCAGGGTGAATTCTGGGAATCGCTCAACGTCACGTGCGCAAAAAAACTGCCGCTGCTCTATCTCATCGAAGACAACGGCTACGCCATTTCCGTTCCCGTCGAAGTGCAGACCGCCGGCGGCAGCATCTCCCGGCTAGTCCGCGGTTTTCCCGGCTTGCACCTCGCCGAGTTCGACGGCACTGATCCGCTTGAGAGCTACGCCGTCGCCAAGGAAGCGGTCGAGTACGTCCGCCAGCGCCGTGGCCCCGCCCTGCTTCACGCCCACGTCATTCGCCACTATTCGCACTCGCTTTCCGACGACGAAAAGCTCTACAAGACCGCCGAGGAGCGCGAAGAAGAAGCGCACCGCGACCCGCTCTCCAAGTTTTCTCTTTTCCTCGTCCGCGAAGGCTTGCTCGACCAAAAAGAAATCGAAGCCCTGGAAGCCGAAGTCGACCGCGAAGTCCGCGAAGCCGGCGACCAGGCCCTCGCGGCCGAGCCTCCGTCGATCGACTCCATTCATGTCAATGTCTATTCCCCCGACGTCGATCCCACTTCACCGTCGTTCGCCGCCCACCCGCAATTTCACGGCGCACCTAAGACCATGGTCGAAATGGTTGCCGCCACGCTCTCTGACGAGATGGCCCGCGACGAGCGCATCGCCGTTTTCGGCGAAGACGTCGCCGACGCCAGCCGCGACGAAAACTTAAAGCACGTCAAGGGCAAGGGCGGCGTCTTCAAAGCTACCTCCGGCCTGCAACGAAAATACGGCGCCGATCGCGTCTTCAACACGCCCCTAGCTGAAGCCAGCATCGTCGGCCGCGCCATCGGCATGGCCGCCCGCGGCCTCAAGCCCGTCGCCGAAATCCAGTTCTTCGACTACATCTGGCCCGCCATGATGCAGATTCGCGACGAGCTGTGCGTCCTGCGCTGGCGCTCCAACGGAAATTTCAAATCGCCCGCGGTGCTGCGCGTGGCCATCGGCGGCTACCTCACTGGCGGCGGCATTTACCACAGCCAAAGCGGCGAGTCCATTTTCGCGCACTGCCCCGGCCTTCGCGTCGTCATGCCGTCCACGGCCCTCGATGTCGCCGGGCTTCTTCGCACCTCGGTCCGCTGCGACGATCCCGTGATGTTCCTCGAGCACAAGCATCTCTATCGCCAGCCATACAACCGCTCCGAATATCCCGGTCCCGACTACACCGTTCCCTTCGGCAAAGCTCGCTTGGTGAAAGAAGGCAACGCAGTAAGCATCGTCACCTTCGGCGCCATCGTGCATCGCGCCGAAGTCGCCGCCGCGCAGCTCGAGCGGGAAGGCGTCTCCGTCGAAATCGTCGATCTCCGCTCGCTCTCCCCCTACGATTGGGACGCCATCGCCACCACCGTGCGCAAAAATCATCGCGTCATCGTGGCCTACGAAGACATGCTTAGCTGGGGTTTCGGCGCGGAAATCGCCGCGCGCATCGCCGACGAGCTTTTCGACGAGCTCGACGCCCCCGTCAAGCGCGTCGCCGCCATGGACACCTTCTGCGCCTACCAGCCCAAGCTCGAAGATGTTATCCTTCCGCAGACCGAGCATGTTCTTTCGGCGGTGCGCCAGCTCCTGGATTACTAACGCAAGCGCGTGCGCCCCGAATAGGAAATTCGCAGAGGAAACTTTTTGCTATTCCCACTCGTATCAATGGTAGGCCAACGAAACACCGCTCTGTGGAGGTGAATCCATGGTTTGCGTAAATTGTCAGCGGCACATCGCGGACGGTTCCAATTTCTGCTACAACTGCGGCGCCAAGCAGCCCGCCGCCGGCACTGCCAGCGTAAATGCCGCCGAATACGGCGGCAAAAAGCGTCTCGTACGTTCCACGACCGACAAGAAAATCGGTGGCGTGTGCAGCGGCCTGGCCGACTACTTCGATCTCGATCCCACCATCATCCGCATCGTGTGGTTGCTGGCCTTTTTGTGCGCTGGCGCCGGCCTGCTCGCCTACGTCATCCTCTGGATCGCCTTGCCAGCCGGCCCCACGGGTGTAATGAGCACCTCGGCTCCCTCCGCCCCCGTAACGTCGTAGCCCTCTTCGTGGCACAGGGAATCTTGGCTGTGCCCCGTAAACTGCGTCGTGATTGCCGCGCGCATTCGCCTGCAAAACGCAATTCGACTAAATTCGACTAACTCATGCAGGGCCACCGCGCGTCGACTTTTTTCATTTCTTCGCATTCCGCGCCGCCCACCGCCTTCCCCCACCCTCAAACAACGGCTGGTCCAGCGAAATCAACCCTGCACCAATGGTTGCCAGCGCAAAACACGCCGTCGCCAGCGTCAATGGAAACTCATAATCATGCACCGCCAAATACCCGTGTCCGCTGTGCACCTTCCAAATCGCCACGCACATCTCGAGTCCCAGCAACACCGCCGCTGCTCGCGTAAACAATCCTAGCAGCAGCAACACGCCGCCAAACGTTTCCAGAACTCCGGAGACGTACAGGAAATACCCCGGCAACCCATGCTCCACGAAAAAACTCTGCATCTGCGCCCCGCCGCGCAGATGCGCCAGCTTGGGATACCCGTGAGATAGAAAAATCACCCCCAGCGCAATCCTGAGAAGCAGCAATCCGATAGGTCGCAGCGAGTCGAAGAATTTCACGACTGTTCTCCACAATCTGGTGCGGCGGCTTGTTTACCCTGAGCTTCGAAGGGCCGCCGCTTTTACGATGTTAAACCGTGCAAATTGCTCCGCCGAAAATTTCTGAGCCGCGCGCATTGTAGCAGAACATCCTTACGCTGTTTCTCTGGACTCACCGAAGAATCGGTTACAATCATCTGTCGCGCAGAAAAAGCGAACGCATGAACGTCCCTTCACGCCTTGTGCTACTCACCAGCCTTGAGGCACGCCCATGAAGCGGAAGCTTCTTGTCGCCGTCCCGCTGCTCTGCGTGGTCGTCGTGCTCGCGTGGTTCTTTCGCCCCAAGCACGAATATCTCGGTGAAGCCTATGTCAGCGAGCGTAGCACTACGCTCTGGAGCAGTGTCGCGCAAGTGCGCGAGCCCATCGACGTCCTGCACTACGGCGACCGCGTTGACGTCATCGCCCGCCGCAACGACACGGTAAAAGTCCGCAGCGCCAGCGGCGCCATCGGCTGGGTCGACGCCAGGCTGCTCCTCGAGCCTGCGCTCTGGCAGCGCAGCATCAAGATCCTGAACGCCGCCAAGGTCATGCCTGTGCAAGCCCGCGGCCGCACCAAAGTGCAAACCAATCTTCGCGTCGAGCCCGGACGCACCGAGCCTCGCCTCTATCAGTTCGGCCGAGGAGTTCCCGTCGAGGTCGTCGCTCGCGGCGTCGCCGATTGGGTGCAAGTCAGCGACGAGCGTGAAAACAACGAAGCGGAGGCAACCAAGAAAGAGGATTGGTTCCTGGTTCGCGGCTTGGCCACGCGACCTCCCGGCGAACTCTCCGCGCGCAGCTCCGAATCGAATGCCACCACGCAGCCCGGCGACCAAACCCTTCCTATCGCCGGCTGGGTCGTGGCTCGCTTTGTCGAGCTGGACTTGCCGGATGCCGTGCGTGAAGGCATGGCCTCCGCCAACGTCCGCGCCATCGCCTGGTTCGAGCTGAACCGCGTCGCCACTGCTTCCGGCGACAAGCCGCAGTATTTGGTCGCCGGAACACGCAGCGCCGAAGGGCAGCCGTGTGATTTCACCGTCCTCCGCGCCTACACCTGGAACCAGAGGCGCACGCGCTACGAAACCGCCTTCATCGAAAATAATCTCTGCGGCCAAATGCCCATTCGTCTCGGCAAAGGACCAAAAGGCGAGCCCGAATTTCGTTTTCGTCAGATGAGCGGCGCGAAAGAAGAGCGCGTCTATCGCCTGACCCAAACGGTAGTCCGCCGCGTCCGCGAATCCGGCGATACCGGCCGGAAATCCGCGCCAGGCCCAACCAAGGCCGCAAAACGGCAGTGAACTCGAACTCTTCCGCACCGAGCCTCGCCTGTTCAGTTGATCGTGCCTGCCTCGATTTCGCGCTTCAGCGTGTTGTCATCCTGAGCGTACCCGATGAGGGTACGCGAAGGACCTCAACGTAATGGCCCATACAAGCGTAAGCCGCGCGCCCGATAACGTCGGCATCTTGCCGGCGTTCCCTCCCGTTGTCGCAGGTCCATTGTTCGTCGCAGCGCTAATGTTGTGCGCCTGCTCGCGGCCCGCGCAAACCGTCACCGCCGCGCCCGCACCTCCTCCGCCCTTCGAGTACGTCGATGCCTGGGGCGCCCATGGCGACGGCCCCGGCCAATTCGACAAGCCCGTCGCCATCACCAGTGACGGCGAGTCCATCATCTACATCGCCGACGCCGCCACCGGATTCATCAACAAATTTTCGTCCAGCGGCGAACCCCGCCTCTCCTTCCAGGACGATCGCAGCAATTTGCGTCCCGCCGACATCGCCGTCGATGCCGGATCTGCCATCTATGTAGCCGATGGCCGCCGCGGCACGGTCGCCATTTTCTTTTCCGATGGCATGCGTCACCGCGAATTGCGCACGAACGTGCTCTCCGCTGAGCGCGAATCACTGCACATCGCCGTCGATGCCTACGGCACCGTCTTTGTCACCGCCAAGCATCCGTACGGCGTTCGCAAATTCAGCCCCGCGCTTCGTCCCATCGGGTCCTGGGGTGGCGCCGCCTCGAAAGGCGCTCCGATCGGCGCCCAGATCGACAATCCGTCGGCAATCGCCGTCGGTCCCGATGGCTTGGTCTATCTCAGCGAATCTGCGCAGCCGGAAATCAAAGTGTACGACGCCGCCGGAACGCCGCAACGTACGGTTGTCGTGCCCACCGATACTGATCCGCAGCTCACCGGCATCGCCGTGAATCACAAATTCATTTTTGCCGTGGGCACGGGTCACCCTTCGGTCTACGTCTGGTCGCCCGATGGTTCCTACCGTCTCACCCAGGATCTGTCCCCGTGGGTTCCAGGCGCGGGTCCTTCCATCGTTCGCAAAATCGTCGTCACCCCTGCCGGGGACTTGCTCCTCTTGGACACAGCAGCCGCCCGCGTGTCCAGATTCCGCCTACACCTGTAGAATCAGTTGCCCCGTCCGAGGGGCTCACGAATGACGCTGCATATCAGCGAAGCCGAGGTTCAGCAGGTTCTCACCATGCGGATGGCCCTGGAGGTTGTCGAGGAAATTTCACGCAAACAAGCCACCGGCGAGGTTATCGTTCATCCTCGCCGTCGCTTCGAGCTCCCCTCGGGCGGTTTTTTTCACTATATGGCTGCCGCGGATTTCACTGCCGGTTTTCTGGCCATGAAGCAGTACACCTTCGTGCGCGGCAAGATCCGATTTCTGGCTCCTCTCTACGAAATTGCCAGCGGCGATCTGGTCGCTATGATCGAAGCCGATTACATGGGACAACTGCGCACCGGCGCCGCTTCTGGAGTGGCCACAAAATATTTGGCCCGCCGCGACGCTTCTGTCGCCGCCATCATCGGCACCGGAGGACAGGCCAAAACACAACTGGAAGCGATTGCTGCCGTGCGCAAGCTTTCCTCCGTGCGCGTGTACGGCCGCAACGCGGATCGGCGCAAGCGCTTCGCGGAGGAAATGTTGCAGCGAATCGGCATCCCTGTTGAACCCGCCAACTCTGCCTCCGAGGCGGCGCGCGGCGCGCACATTATCTGCACCGCTACCACTGCATCGCACCCCGTGCTTAGCGGCGCAGACCTCGCCTCCGGAATGCACATCAACGCTATCGGCGCGAATCACGCCCACAAGCGCGAACTTGACGACGAAGCCGTCGCCAGTGCGGACGTTATTGTCGTGGACTCCATCGAACAGTCGCGGCAGGAAGCCGGTGACCTGATTATCGCTTTCAAAGGGGAGGAGATCTGTTGGACAGGCGTAAAGAAATTATCCGATGTGGTCGCAGGAAAAGTCAGCGGCCGAACCAGCGACACCGAAGTGACCCTTTTCAAATCCAACGGCATCGCGTCCTGGGACTTAGCCGTAGCGATGCGCGTCTACGCGCAAGCCAAGGAAAAAGGTCTAGGCCGTCCAATGCCCTTCTGGACCGCATAACCGCGGCTGCGGGCGTCGTAAGGGCGCGCTTCAGTTTATCCTGAGGTACGAAGGGCGCGTCCCCGCGGCTTTAGCCGCCCGGTTATTTCCGCTCCTCGCGAATCTTCCTCCGCAAGGTCTCATGCAAACGCGCCTCTACTTCCACCGGAAAATCCACCAAATCCGAATCGTAGTACAAACGGACGGTTAGCCTCGTCTGCTGCACTAAAATCGCGCAGTCGCGGCACTGCTTCAGGTGCAGCTCGATCTCTTCCACTACCGTGGCTTCCAGCTCGCCATCGATATAGCTGGAAACTCGCCGAATTGCGCAGTTGCAGTTCAATGCTTGCCGTCCTGTCGAAAGTGGCGATCCAATTTCTGCCGCAGCTTAAGGCGCGCGCGCAGCAGCCGAGACTTCACTGCCGCCTCGGAAATTCCCACCGCGTCTGCCGTCTCTTCCGTGGAAAGCCCTTCCACGTCGCGCAGCACAAAAACTACCCGAAAATCCGGTGGCAGCTCATCAATCACGCTGCGCAGAATATCGCGCATCTCTGTCTGCGCGTAGCGCTGCTCGGGGGTCGGTCCCCAGTCTTCAATTTGCTGCGGGATGAAATCGTCTTCGCTTTCAATCGGTTCGTCCAGCGAGACTTGATTGGGCCGGCGCTTGCGCAGACGCATCAGCGCTTCGTTCGCGGCGATTCGAACCAGCCAGGTATAAAAACGCGAGTCTTCTTGAAATTTGTCCAGGTGTGAATACGCCTTCATGAATGCGTCCTGCATCGCGTCTTCCGCGTCTTCGCGGTTCCGCGTGATGTTCATGGTGAGGCGAAAGATTTTTCGCTCGTAGCGGTTCACCAGCTCTTCGAAGGCGGAAATGTCCCCCGATTTCGCGGCGGCCACCAGCAAATGCTCATCTTCGCGGGCGACTTTGGAGGGAAGGCGGTGTGGGTTCGGCGTGCTCAAGGTAAGCGTTTTTGCTAGGTTGGCGAGCAACCCAGGTTGGATGCCTCGTATCGCTAAAGTAGCACAATACAATGCCGCACCTCGAAGCCATATACTTGGATGACCCGGCCGCCGCCCACGATTCAGGAATACCGTCCGCCAGGGCGTTAGGGTACGTGGCAATTTGCGCAGCATTATCGAAGCATGTGTGCCGCGTCAGGCGCGGAACAGGTAAGCTAACGGAATGCGGACCCTACCCGACCATCTTCGCAAAGGCATGAAGCTGGTGATTATCGGCTGTCATCCCACGGAATCGTCGGTGCGCGTGGGGCACTACTATGCCGGGCGCGATAACGAGTTTTGGCCGCTGATTTTTGAGGGTGGCGTGGTGCCGGAGCCATTTGACTATCGCGATGACAAGCGCGTGATCGAGTTTGGCATCGGGCTTACGGATTTGGTGAAGCGCCCATCGAAAACGGCGACGGAGCTTGCGCGCGAGGATTTTGCGGAAGGGCGCATCGTGTTGTCGCAGAAGCTGGAGGAGTTTGCGCCGCGTGTCGTGGCTTTTAATGGCAAGATGACCTACGAATTGTTTGCGCAGAGAAAATGCAAGTTCGGATTACAGAAGGAATCCTTGTATGGCGCGCGCGTATACGTGCTGCCGGCAACGCCAGGGCCCGACATGAAAAGCAAGAGTGAAAAGCTGCAGCATTTCCGCAAATTGGCGCAACTGGTGAAGCGCGTGGAGAAAGAGCGCGAGAGCGGCGCGCAGGTGACGGAGCACGCATGAGTTCATCGGCGCAACCAGGGCAGGAAAATCGCTTCGTTCTGGAAAAGCGCGAAGGCGGCGTGGTCACATTAATCCTGAACCGGCCGGAGCGCATGAATGCGCTCAACAAAGATTTGGTTTTGGCCCTGAATGATGCATTGACGCGAGTGGAAGCGGACCAGGAAATTAATGTGGTGGTGCTGGCGGGAGCCGGTCGCGCATTTTGCGCGGGCGGCGATCTGAGCGCGATCGGAAAAGGCCACCAAGAAAATAATGTGAGCGAGCTACAGCCTATTCTGCGTTCGGGGATGCAAGCGGTGCTGAAGATGCGCACCATGCGGCAGCCGGTGATTGCGGCGGTGCACGGCGCGGCGGCTGGCGCGGGCATGAACATCGCACTGGCCGCGGATCTTCGCGTTGCTTCGGAAGATGCGACATTCGGGCAGAATTTCGCGAAGGTGGGATTGTTTCCGGATTACGGCGGGACATTTTTTCTGCCGCAGTTGGTGGGGCCGGCGAAAGCGGCGGAACTGTTTTACACCGGTGACATGATTGATGCGGCGGAGGCGTTGCGGCTGGGCATCGTGAATCGCGTGGTGCCGCTGGCGCAGCTAGAGAGTGAAGTGCGCGCGCTGGCGCAGAAAATCGCGCAGGGCCCGGCGATTGCGATTCGCGCGGTGAAGCAGACTTTGTTCGGCCGCGACAAAGAAGAGCTCATGGCGCTGCTAAACCTCGAAGTCGAGCAGCAGATGAAATGCTTTTCCTCCGGAGATTGCGGCGAAGGCATTCGCGCTTTTTTTGAGAAGCGCGCGCCGAAATTCCAGGGCAAGTAGCTTCGTCTTTTCCCCAGCAATTTCTCGCATTGCGGTTTCCAGCCTATAATTGGCCCTAGATTTGAAATGGGGCATCGTGCATGAATGATCTGGAGATTACTCCGGCCGAGACGAAACAGCGGCTGGACCGCGGCGAATTTGTGCTGCTGGTGGATGTGCGCGAGCCGTGGGAATTTGAAATTTGCCGGATTGCAGGCGCGAAGCTGATTCTTATGGGCACGATTCCGGCGAATTTGCAGGCGCTGGACACCGATGACGAAGTGATTTGCTACTGCCATCACGGGATGCGCAGCCTGGACGTGGCGGTTTGGCTGCGCGGCCAGGGAGTGGCGCGCGCGAAATCGCTGTCCGGCGGAATTGATCGCTGGTCGGTGGAGATTGATTCTACCGTTCCACGGTATTAGCGCGCCTACCGCGGCTTGCGCCGCTGGGACGCGCTCTTCGTAGCTCCGGGTAAACTGAAGCGCGCCCCTACAACTTCTGCAAGGCGCGCAGCGCATGATGATGACCAACGAAATCCAGACCATCGCGGTGATCGGGGCCGGCGACCAGGGGCGCGAGATCGCATTGTCTGTGCTGCTGGCTGGATACCGAACCATTCTCGAGGACGTCTCCGAGAATCGGCTGGAGCGGGCTGCTGCGTCGATCTTGAGTAGCGCGAATGTTGGCGCTGAGGCGCGCTCGCGGCTCGTTCTCGCGAGCAAGATCGAGGAGGCGGTTCGCGAGGCGGATCTCATTGTCGAGGCGGTGGCGGAAGAGATGGAGATGAAGATTGAGATGTTCACCATCTTCGACAAATTTGCGAAACCCAATGCGATTTTTGCGAGCACCTCGTTTTCGCTTTCGATCGCGGAGTTGGCGGCGGTGACGTTTTGTCCGGAGCGTTGCATCGGCCTGCGCTTTGTTCCCAGACCTGGGAAAGAGAACGCGCTGGAATTGGTGCGCACGCCGAAGACTTCCGAAGAAACTGTCGCGCGATGCCGCGAGGTCGGCCGGCGCATGGGCAAAGAAGTCATGGTTACAAGAGAAGCAGGCCCGCACCGGCAAAGTGCCCTTCGTAGCTCAGGACAAGCCAGCGCTACGCGGTCGACTGCCGCTGCGGCGGGGCTGGAAATCTCGCAGGACGGATTAGCGCCAAAATGAGCCAGCCGAGCCTGAAGGAGATTGCATCGCGAGTGGTGATCCAGCAGGGCGACCTGACGGAGATGGATACGGACGCGATTGTGAACGCGGCGAACAATGATCTGGTTCTGGGCGCTGGAGTTGCGGGAGCGATCCGCCGGAAGGGCGGAGATGCGATCCAGCGCGAATGCGACGCGATTGGCAGCATCCCGCTGGGATTTGCAGCCATCACTTCTGGCGGCGAGCTCGCGGCCAAGTACGTGATCCATGCGGCGAGCATGGGGCTGGGCAGCCTGACCACGACGGAGACCTTGCGGCGCTCCACGGCGCATGCGCTGCGGCTGGCGGCGGAGCGCGGATTGAAGACCATTGCTTTCCCGGCTGTCGGCACGGGCATCGCGGGATTCCCGATGAAGGACTGCGCGGAGATCATGCTGCAGGAGGCGGCGGAGCACCTGCGGAATGGAAGTTCGCTGGAAACCATTTATTTTGTATTGTTTGATGAACAGGCTACCGGGATTTTCGAGCGCACTTGGAAGCGCCTGCAAGTCTAAGAGCTGGGCTGTATTTAGTGCACCCCGTGGTGACGGGAAGTATGCGCAATCGACTGAGGCCACAGGGGATAGAGGATTCGCCACTCAGGGCAAGCGGGGCAAGCAGGGTAAAGGGCCCTTCGAGGCTCCCTTCGCCCTGCTCAGGGTGAGCAGGGTAAAGG
>CATPAM010000034.1 GCA_955651735.1 Candidatus Acidiferrales bacterium
CACCAGGAGGAATCGTGGACGTCGCCGCAACGCAAGAAGCTCAGCCCACCGCAGCCGCGCTCGATTTTCGCACAGACCCCTCGCGCTACAAGCACTGGCGGCTTTCCTTCGACGGTCCCGTCGCCACGCTCACCATGGACGTCGCCGAAGACGGCGGCATCCGCCCCGGCTACAAGCTCAAACTGAATTCATACGACCTCGGCGTCGACATCGAACTCCACGACGCGCTCCAGCGCATCCGCTTCGAGCATCCCGAAATCCGCTCCGTCGTCATCACCAGCGCCAAGAACCGCATCTTCTGTTCCGGCGCCAACATTTATATGCTCGGGCTCTCCTCCCACGCCTGGAAAGTCAATTTCTGCAAATTCACCAACGAAACGCGCAACGGCATCGAAGACGCCAGCGCCCATTCCGGGCTGAAGTTTCTCGCCGCACTCAACGGCACCACCGCCGGCGGCGGCTACGAACTGGCTCTCGCTTGCGATGAAATCATCCTCGTCGACGACCGCTCTTCCGCCGTCAGCCTTCCTGAGCTTCCCCTTCTCGGCGTTCTCCCCGGCACCGGCGGCCTCACGCGCGTCACCGACAAGCGCAAAGTTCGCCGCGATCATGCCGACATCTTCTGCACGAATCCTGACGGCGTGCGCGGGCAGCGCGCCAAAGATTGGCGCCTCGTCGACGAAATCGTGAAGCCGCAGCAATTCGCCGAACACATCAAGCAGAGCGCCCGCCAAATCGCCGAACAAAGCGATCGCCCCATCGAAGCAAAAGGCGTGACTCTGATGCCGCTCGCACGCACCGCCGACGAAACCGGCCTTCACTACAAATTTGTCGATGTTCAATACAATCGCGAAGCCCGCACCGCCGCGATCACGGTCCGCGCTCCCGAAGCCGCCACCGAAAACACTTTAGATAAAGCTCTCGCCGCAGGCGCCACCTGGTGGCCGCTGCAAATGGCTCGCGAGCTCGACGACGCGATCCTCACCCTGCGTTGCAGCGAACTCGACCTCGGCCTCTGGCTCTTCAAGACTGCGGGAAATCCCGATGCCGTGATCGCCACCGACGACTTTCTCCTTGCCAACCAGAACAATTGGTTCGTCCGCGAAGTCCTCGGCATGCTCCGCCGCACCCTCGCACGCATCGACGTCACCTCGCGTTCCCTCTTCGCCATCGTCCAACCGGATTCCTGTTTCGCCGGCTCTCTTTTCGAGCTGGCCCTGGCCGCCGATCGCGTCTACATGCAAGACGTCCAGGAAGGCCAGCCCGCCACCATTGCGCTCTCCCAAATAAGTTTCGGCGCGTTGCCAATGACCAATCATCTCGCGCGCCTCGCCGCGCGCTTTTACCAGGATGCCGCTCGCATCGACGCCCTTCGTTCACACATCGGCAAAAAGCTATCGGCCAAAGAAGCCCTCGACGCCGGCCTGGTCACCTCCGCCCCCGACGATCTCGACTGGGAGGACGAACTTCGCCAAGCCATCGAATCTCGCGCCGCGCAGTCTCCCGACGCCCTCACCGGCCTCGAAGCCAATCTCCGATTCGGCGCGAATGAAACATTGGAAACCCGTATCTTCGGCCGCCTCTCTGCATGGCAAAATTGGATTTTTATTCGCCCCAACGCGGTCGGCGCCAATGGCGCGCTCAAAGTGTACGGAACCGGCGCGCCGGTAAAATTTAATTGGGAAAGAGTTTGAAAGAATATCTCGGACCAATCCGCAGGAGCCAGAAATGATCAATTACACCGAAAAAATTCCCAACAATGTCGACCTCGGCCGCGATCGCGTCCTTCAGCGCGCCCTCGAACATTGGCAGCCCGCCTATCTCAGTTGGTGGTACGACATGGGCCCCAACGAAAGCCACAACTTCGAGGTCTATCTCCGCACCGCGATTAGCGTCGAACCCGACGGCTGGGCGCAATTTGATTACATCAAGATGCCCGAATATCGCTGGGGCATCTTCCTCCAGCCACGTGACGAAAAGCGCCAGGTCAATTTCGGCATCCACAAGGGCCAGCCCGCATGGCAAGACGTCCCCGGCGAATATCGTTCCATTCTCCGCCGCATCATTGTCACGCAAGGCGACACGGAGCCCGCCTCTGTTGAGCAGCAAAAAATGCTCGGCCTCTCTTGTCCTTCGCTCTACGATCTCCGCAATATTTTCCAGGTCAACGTCGAAGAGGGCCGCCACCTTTGGGCCATGGTCTACTTGCTGCACCGCTACTTCGGACGCGACGGCCGCGAAGAAGCCGAATCCCTGCTCGCCCGCCGTTCTGGTGACACCGATAATCCGCGCATCCTCGGCGCTTTCAACGAGCCTACTCCCGACTGGCTCGCCTTCTACATGTTTACTTTCTTCACCGACCGCGACGGCAAGTTCCAGCTCTGCGCCCTCGCCGAATCCGGCTTCGATCCCCTCGCGCGCACTTGCCGCTTCATGCTGACCGAAGAAGCACATCACATGTTCGTCGGCGAGTCCGGCGTCAGCCGCATCATTCAGCGCACTTGCGAAGTCATGAAGGAAAACAAGGTCGACGCTCCCGCCGATGTCCGCGCGCTCGGCGTCATCGACCTGCAAACCATTCAGCGCTACCTCAATTTCCATTACAGTGTCACCCTCGATCTCTACGGCTCGGACGTTTCCTCCAACGCCGCCAACTATTACACCAGCGGCCTCAAAGGCCGCTTCCGCGAAACCAAACTCGAGGACGATCATATTCTCCGTGAAGCCATGTATCCCATCTCCGAAGTTGTCGGCGGCAAAATCAACACCAAGCAGGTTCCCGCCCTCACCGCGTTAAATGAGCGCCTGCGCGACGATTACATCGAAGAAATTCAGGCCGGCGTAAACCGCTGGCAGCGCGTGATCGATGAAGCGGGCATTCCCTTCCGCCTGACCTTGCCGCACAAAGGTTTCCATCGCGAAATCGGCAATTTCACCGGTCATTTCATCAGCCCCACCGGCGAAATCCTCACCGAAGAGCAATGGAAGGCTCACGAATTTGAGTGGCTGCCCAGTCCCAAGGACTATTCCTATGTACAATCGCTCATGAG
>CATPAM010000035.1 GCA_955651735.1 Candidatus Acidiferrales bacterium
ATGCCTGCACCGACGAGGCCCACGCCCATGCGGATTACGAGGCCGAGGACGTCGCGCTTCTCTGCTCCGAGGGCCATACGGATGCCGATTTCGTGGGTGCGGCGGGCGGTGGTGTAGGCGAGGACGCTGTAGACGCCGATGGTGACGAGGACGAGACCGATGGCACCGAAGACGGTCATGAGGAGAAAGCCGAAGCGGGGTCCGGCGTAAGAGAAGTTTGCAATGAACTGTTCAAGCGTGCCGGTGAAGGTGAGGGCGACGTTGCTGTCGGTGGCCCAGATCTCGTGGCGGACGGCGTTCATCATGGTCATGGGCTCGGGACCGGTGCGAACGAGAACGCCGCGCGCACCGGAGCCGGTCATGGTGTAAGGGACCCACATTTCCGGCTCGGGTGCATCCTGCAGACCACGGTTTTTGGCGTCGGCGACGACACCGATGATTTCGAACCAGGGATCGGCGAGCTTGTCTGGAAACTGCTCGAGCTGCGCGATGTGCACGCGCTGGCCGAGGGGATTTTCGTTGCCGAGATATTTGTGCGCGAAGGTCTGGTTGACGATGGCGAGCTTGCGCTTCCCTTCTACTTCGGCTTCGGTGAAGGGGCGGCCGTCGATGAACTGGATTTTGAGAACGGGGAAATAGCCTTCGCTGCAAAGTTGGAAGAGCGCGGTCCATTTTTCGGCGTGGGTTTTGCCGGGGATTTCGATGTCGCTGGGAATGCCCCCGTAGGGCGGAAGCGTGCTGGTTTCGGTGGCTTCGAGGACGCCGGGGACGGCTTTAAGGCGATTAAGCAGAGGGCGGAAGAAGCCCGCGAGTTGATCGGAGGTTTTGTAGCGGTCCTCGGGGAGAGGAAGGCGAGCGACGAAGATGTGATCGGGCTGCAGGCCCAGATGCACGTCGCGAAGGGCGACGAAGCTGCGCATGAGGAGACCTGCGGCGACAAGAAGGGTTAGGGAGACGGCGACTTCGAGGACGACGACGGCGTTGCGCAGACGGCCATGAGCGGAGCCGCCGCTGGTGCCTTTGCCGCTGTCGCGCAGCGGATCGTTCAGGTCGCGGCGGACCACCTGTAGCGCGGGCGCCATACCGAAAACGATGGCGGTGAGAACGGAGACGCAGAGGGTGAAGAGAAGCACGGGAAGACTGAGGCGGATGACGGCTTCTTCCGGAATGATGCGCTCAGGCATCAGCGCCACGATGGATTTGAGCCCGCCCCAAGCAAGAAAGGTGCCGAGGAAGGCGCCACTGACAGCGAGCAAAAAGCTTTCGACGAGAAGTTGGCGGACGATGCGCCAGCGTCCGGCGCCGAGTGCGGCGCGGATAGCGAATTCCTTCTCTCGGGTGGTGGCGCGGGCGAGGAGTAAGTTGGCGACGTTGCCGCAACCGATGAGCAGGAGAAGACCTACGGCCGCGAGAACGATGTACAAGGTGGTGCGGAAACGTCCGACGACGAGGTTGGTGAGAGTTTCGATTTCCACGCTGAATTTCTTGGGATAGTCCTTGGGATACACGATGGCGAGATTTTTGGCCACGACAGTAAGGTCGGATTCGGCTTGGCGCATGGAGACGCCGGGCTTGAGATGACCGAGCATAAACCAGAACTGCGGGAATCCGTTCTGGTCAGGACTGACGGCAACAGATGGCTTAGTGGGAATCCACA
The DNA here is from genome assembly GCA_955651735.1 of Candidatus Acidiferrales bacterium. GTDB lineage: Bacteria > Acidobacteriota > Terriglobia > Acidiferrales > UBA7541 > Acidiferrum. Next base: position 1,658 of record CATPAM010000035.1, read on the forward strand.
GGTCGGCGCCGCCCCACGCAAAGCGGGGAGGCATGACGCCGATCAGGGTGCGCTGCGTTCCGTTGAGGACGAAGGTCTTGTTGATAAGGCCGGGGTCGGCGCTGAAGCGGTTGACCCAAGTGCGGTAGCGCATGACAAAAACGGGAGGGGCACCCGGCTCGTAGTCGGCGGGCTGGGCCACGCGTCCGAGGAGCGGGGGCACGCCGAAGAATTCAAAGGTGCCGGGTATGATGTAGTAGCCGTCAAAGCGCTCGGTCCCTTCGCCAGAGCGATAGAGGACATCGAGGCGGGCGCTGGCGGTGACGCGGTCGAAGGAACGATTTTGCGCGACATAGGCGAGGAATTCGGGGCCGGAGTAAGCGGCGCGACCGCCCGGCTGGTTCTGCTCGGTGTCGTGAATCAGGACGGAGACGAGACGGCCGGCATCGGTGTAGGGGAACGGCTCCATCACGACATTTTCAATGATGCTGAAGATGGCGGTAGAAGCGCCAATGCCGAGGGCAAGAGTGACCGCCGCGATGATGGCGAAAGAAGGGCTCTTGCGCAGGTTGCGAAGGGCGAAGCGGATGTCCTGCCCAAGGGTGCCCATGAAGTTCCTCCTGAAGGGTGAAAGTGCCTGAAAGCTATACGTGCTCCGGGGCCTAAAGGTTCCGATACCTAGGCGCACAAAAAGAAACAGCGTGAATGATAGAGACGAAGGGTGTGATGCCGAAAGGTGAGCGCGAAGTTGGCGGGGCGGCACGGCGCGGCACACAACCAGAAATGGTTGTGCCACTCTGTACCGGGACGCGTTGAAGCGCGTCCCGGTACAAGAGCAGCGAGAACAGCAGGGCGGTTACTGGTCCAGGGTGATTACGCCGAAGATGCCATCGCCATAGTTATTCGAGCCGGCGGTGAAGAACAGTTGGTTGTGTGCGCCGTTGGGGCCGCCGTCATGGCCAAACTGAATGCCCCAGAGGCCGTCGATTTCGATGGGCTGGCCGGTGGCATCGCGGAGCGGGCCAAGGAAAGCTCCGGAGCCACGATCAAAGGCTTTAACGCGGCCGCCGCGAGATATTGTTGGTGATGAGCAGAGCGTTGCTCATGGGTCCAAAGTCAGCGGGAGCGACAGCGACGCCCCATGGCGAGTGCAAGGGACCATGCGCAGCAAACGGCGTAAGGGCTGGAATGGCAAATATTTTTAGTCGAGTCCATCCAGACATTACGATTTTTCCTCCGGTGCCAAATGACGCCGCGGACGTAACCCAGAAGGGGCTGGTGGGGAGCGCGGTGAGACCCCAGGCGTTCACCAGAGTCGGATCTGCCAGGGTGCCGCCCACGCCGGTGTCAGTGGCCAGGTCGGTGCGCTTGTATTGCGCGGGCGAGCTGGTGGTGAGAGCTACGAGGCTTTTTCTTGCGCGTAGGCCAGGTATTCTTCGTAGGGGCCCTTGAAATCCTCGATTTTGCCGCCTTTGAAATGCCAGATGCGGGTGGCAACTTCATCGATCACGTCGTGATCGTGGGTGACGAGCA
>CATPAM010000036.1 GCA_955651735.1 Candidatus Acidiferrales bacterium
CCTAAGACACGCGCTCTGAGCTGTCCAGCGCGCGGAAAATCCATGGCTTTCCTGCTCGGCGCGCCTTTTTTGATAAGCTTGCTGCTCGATGAAAGTTCTCGTCACCGGCAGCAGCGGACTGATTGGGTCCGAAGCGGTGGAACATTTCGACCGCCAGGGGCACCAAGTTTTCGGCGTGGACAACAATATGCGGCGAGTGTTTTTTGGCGCCGCAGGCGACACGCTCTGGAACTTGGAGCGGCTGAAGAATACCGCGAAGCAGTTCACGCATGCAGCGATCGACATTCGCGATCGCGCGGCTCTCGAAGAGCTGTTCTGCGCACAGCGATTCGACCTGATTGTGCATTGCGCCGCGCAGCCCTCTCACGACAAAGCGCAAGAAATTCCTCTGCTGGATTTCGAGGTTAATGCGCTGGGCACCGTCAATCTGCTGGAGATGACCAGGCAACATTGCCCGGAAGCGGTGTTCGTTTTTCTCAGCACCAACAAGGTATACGGCGACGCGCCTAACGAGATTCCAACGAAGGAGCTCGAAACGCGCTACGACTATGCGCGGGCCGAAGACTACGACGGTATTGGCGAGACTTGCCGGATCGATCGTACGTTGCATTCGCTTTTCGGCGCGTCGAAAGCTGCGGCCGATCTGGTGGCGCAAGAGTATGGGCGCTACTTCAACATGAAGGTAGGCGTGTTTCGCGGTGGCTGCTTGACCGGGCCTTCCCATTCGGGCGTCGAGTTGCACGGATTCTTATCGTACCTGGTGAAAGTCACGCTGAGCGGCGGGCGCTACAACGTTTATGGCTACAAAGGCAAACAGGTGCGCGACAACATTCACAGCCATGACGTAGTGCGAGCCATCGAGGAATTTGCCGCGAATCCGCGGCCGGGCGAGGTCTACAACATGGGCGGGGGGCGCAGCAACAGCATCTCGATGCTCGAAGCCATTGCGCGAATCGAGCAGCTCACCGGCCGCAAACTGGACTGGCACTATGTGGAGGAAGCGCGCAAGGGCGATCACATCTGTTACATCTCGAACTTGCGGAAGTTTCAGACACACTATCCGAAGTGGAAGATTACGCGCAGCCTCGATGCGATTCTGGAGGAGATGGTCGCAGCGCACCGTAAGCAGCAACTCCATTCCGCGTCAAAATGAGGGCCGATCGAGTGGCGACGCTAGCACCCACGATAGTAAAGCCTTCCGCCTACCGCGGCAAAGACGATCGAATTGGCTAAGCGCCTGTAGCTCGGGTAAAATCTTCTCAATCGGGTGTGTCATCCATTCGTGGACGCGTCTTTTTCGATCAGGTCAGGTGCGCTTCAGCGCAACGAAGGGCGCTGGCTGCTCCTAGTCTTTTTTCTGTCATTTACGCTCAGGTAATTCGTGTTTACCTTCCTGAGCGGTGGCGCACTTGCACGATGTAGGCGTTCTTTCCTTTCATGAAAGATTCGCGGAGGCAGCTTTCTCACAAACACGTGATTACTCATAGGAATCGCCTGTCCTTAAACTGCTCCTCTGTACAGATGGCGGCTTGCTCCGAAAGGGGTAGCTTACTTGTACCCTCCCACGCCCACGTTCCGGAGATATTCATGCGTACTCTGAAAGCCTTGTCTGCGGTCCTGGCGCTTGGCGTAATGCCGCTTTCCGCATTCGCCCAGCAACCGGTTGCATTAAGCAAAGTCGAGATCGTGGACAAAATTGTCGCGCAAGAACGGGCGGAGGTTCAGTCGCTTCGCCAATACTCGCCGCTGGTGGAGACGTACATCCAGAATCTCCGTCCGGACCGGCAACAAGGCGTCGTGCTGGATACCGATAAATATTTTCTCGGCCGCGCCCATCTGGCAAAGGGCGTGGAGCTGGAACCGCTGATTCATAGCGCTGGTAACAAGCACAAGATATTCGGCGGCTTGCAGAGCCTCTTCTCAATGGAATTCGTTCCGAGCGGATTCTTGCAAATGATCTTTCTGGACGAGAATGGCTTTGACCGCCAGCATTACACCTTCGACTACATCCACCGCGAGTTCCTGGGTGAAGTTCGTTGTCTGGTCTTCGACGTCGATCCGCTGGTGAAGCGCGAGAAAGGACGTTTCGTCGGCCGCATCTGGGTGGAAGACCAGGATTACCATATCGTGCGTTTCAACGGGAAGTACAACGGTTCTTCCAGGACCAGCTATTATTTCAATTTCGATAGCTGGCGACAGAATGCCGGAAAAAATCAATGGCTACCAACCTTCATCTACAGCGAAGAAGGCAGCGGCCAAAATACACCCACGAAAAACGTAGCACCCCAAGCATTCCGGGCGCAGACGCGCCTCTGGGGATACGCTCTTGGCCACGCCCAAGAAGAGCAAGAGCTGAGCAAAATCCTGGTGGAGACGCCGGTCAAGGATCAAACAGAAGCCGCCAACGACTACTCGCCGATTCAGGCGCAGCGCTCCTGGAGCCGCCTGGCGGAAGATAACGTCGCCATCAGCCTTGAGCGGCTGGGCTTGATGGCCCCACACGGGGACGTGGATAAGGTGCTCGAGACGGTGGTAAACAATCTCGAGGTCACCAACAACCTCGACATCGAGCCCGACGTCCGCTGCCGGGTGCTCATGATCTCCACGCTTGAGTCGTTCACCATGGGCCATACCATCGTCGTGAGTCGTGGCTTGATGGATGTGCTTCCCGACGAGGCCAGCCTCGCGGCCATCCTCGCGCATGAACTGGGCCACGTGGTGCTCGGCCATCGCATGGACACACAATTCGCGTTTTTCAATCGCCTACGCTTCGATGAAAAGGAAACCTTCCGCCACTTTGGCTTTGCACGCACGCCGGAAGAGGAACAGGCTGCGAACCAGAAGGGCATCGAGCTACTAATGCAGTCGCCCTACAAGGATCAGGCCCAGACCGCGCAGCTATTCCTCCAAGCGCTCCAGAGCCGCTCGAAGGAGATTCCCAACCTGATCAGTCCGCACTTGGGTGATCAGGTCCCGACGAACTGGACCATTACGTCCGTAATGCCCGTCGCGCAGCCCTCCACTGCAAAGCCAGCAGCCAACATGGTTACCGCCCTGCCGCTCGGCGGACGCATCAAGGTCGAGCCTTGGAGCGATCAGCTTCAGTTGCTTAAATCCAAGCCGGTAGGCGCAGTCGCGGAATACGAGAAGATGCCGTTTGAGATTGCTCCGTTTGTCCTCTATCTTACTCGCCAGGGAGATAGCTTATCGACAGAAGCTCCTGGTGCCGTATCCGCGAAGTCCGACGCAGATCCAAACCCGTGACCGAAGCAATGTTCCTTACTCTCCTGGAAAAGCGCGGCTGGCGGCGCGGAAGCTCGCGGCCCGAAGTACTGCCGATTTGCATGAGGTAGGGCTCGTACATTTCTTCGACGGCGTCCTCTTCCTCGCTTAGGGCGGCGAACAGCGTGCCCATCATCCCGCGGATTGATTTGGGGTCCGCGAGTGAAACGAGGAGGCTTTGCTCCGAACACTGGAACTCCATCGGCGTTGTAATCCATCAGACCCGCGCTCGCACGTCGCACCTTAATCGTCCACTGCAGCAACTCTTATGTGACTGGCCCATCGGTTGGAGTAAGCTGATTTCGCAGATTGGTTGTTGGCGGAGACCGGAAACAAAAAGCATGAACACGCACTCCGCAGTCAATCCCATAAAGCGGCTGGCTTACGCCTTTGTTGGACTTCTGGCGGGTGATGCGATTCTGCTTCTTTTTCTTCTCCAAGACGCAATCCGACACCGCGCAGATTTGCTCGCATTACACATGGGCGTTAGTTGCTTGGAGATGCATTGGGCGTGAAACTTCTTTTCTATTCTCATTTTTTTCCGCCCAGTATCGGAGGTGTCGAAACCATCGTTCTTTCTCTGGCCCGAGGTCTCGCAGAGGTTCGTACTTCGCATGGTTCTCCCGAATTTGAGGTCACGCTCGCCACACAAACGCCTGCGCAGTCCTTTGACGATCGTTTGCTTCCGTTTCGAGTTCTTCGTCAGCCCAGCATGGTGCAGTTGCGGCGCTTGATCCGATTGTCCGACATCATTCACGTTGCGGGTCCCGCTCTTTCTCCGGTCGGATTCGGATTACTCGCCGGCAAGCCAGTTGTTGTCGAACATCACGGCTTCCAGGTGATTTGCCCAACCGGCCAACTGCTCGTTGAACCAGAGCAAAGTCCCTGTCCCGGTCACTTCATGGCCGGACGTCACGTTGAATGTTTACGCTGCCGCTCCGACAGCAACTGGATTGCTTCGTTCAAGCTTTGGATACTAACTTTTGTCCGCCGTTTTCTTTGTGCGCGCGTTGACGCGAATATCTTGCCCACCCAATGGCTCCGTCATGTTCTTAAGCTCCCCAATACCGTGCCAATTCCTCACGGAATCGAGACCATTGCTGAGGGTACCCAAACTCCTAGTCTTTTACGTCCCCCTGTCATTGTGTTCCAAGGACGATTGGTTACTACGAAGGGAGTCCGTGTTCTACTCGAGGCAGCAAGTAAACTTCGTTCGGGAAGTCGGCAGTTCGAGCTAATGGTGATCGGCGACGGGCCGGAGCGTGATGCACTTGAGCAGCTCTCTCGAACGCTGGAGCTTTCTTCTTTTGTCCGATTTGTGGGACGTCTGAGCGCAGTTGACCTTGAATCGGCCTTCTTGAATGCAAGTGTAGTCGTCGTGCCATCGCTCGGGGGCGAGGTCTTTGGGTTAGTTGTAGCCGAAAATATGTCGCGAGGTCTACCTATCGTCGCTTCCAATCTAGGAGCTTTCGCCGAAGTCCTTGGCGAGAGCGGGCTCACGTTTGGCGTTGGTGACGCAAACCAACTCGCTCGTCAGTTGACGCTCGTTCTCGATGACGCGGTACTGGCGGCGGATTTTGGACGTCGGGCCAAGCGAAGAGTGGCTGAAGTTTACCCGCGAGACCGCATGATAGAAGCGCATGCGAAGCTCTATCGACAATTGATCACATCGGGGAACCGTTGATGCTGCACTGGTCGCCAAATACAAGTGATCGGTTCCCGCACCCGCATTGCTTGGCCATCTTTTCATACAAGCGAACGATAGCCAACCCGAGAGACGGCGATTTGAATTGCTGCGATGGTTGCGGCTATATTTTTCTCCGGCGACAGGTGCGCATGTGCGCGATTGATGCGCGGCCGATGGATTTCAGGATCGCGCGATCTACCAGGGCTCTCCGCAAGAGATCCGCAAGCGCTTTCACATCACCACATGGATATACAAATTCCGGGCGCACAGGTGCAACAAGA
>CATPAM010000037.1 GCA_955651735.1 Candidatus Acidiferrales bacterium
ACGGATAGCCGGTGCGGTACTCGAAGAAATAGCTGAACTGGATCTTCCAGATATGCGTCGGCGTCCAGCCCCAGGTGAGCAGGCGGTTCGGAGCAGCCCACGCGAGCGGGGCGGGTTGCTGCGGCGCAAAGAAGATTGACCCCAGCACGGGATTGAGCACTTGGTTGGTATTCGCGCGCGAGTGGGTGTAAGCGCCATAAAACTCCGTGTCCTCCGAGAAAATATGGCGTAGCGTAAGAGTTGCCGCGCGATAGCGGTCCTTGCGCGTGTCCTGCAAAAGAAAAATTCCGCCGGCCTGCGCCGGGTTCTGATCGACATACACAAAGCCGTGATAGCCGTTGCGCGCCAATAATGCGACGTCGACAATCGTGTTGCGCCGGATTTTTTGCTGCCATCCCGCGCTGGTGGTGGTGAAGCGCGGCTGCCGCAACCCGCGCGCAGGAAGCACAAACTGGCTGATCGCCGGGGCACCGACCGGCACCGTGCCGGTGCTGTTGAAAAAAATGTCGCTCTGCTGCTGGTCCAGCGATTGCTCAATCACGGAAAGATTCAGCGGCGCATTGTAAATGCCCCACCCAAGAGACAGTTTGGCGTTGTCGTCACCGAAGGGCAGCACATTGCCGGACACGCGCGGCTCCAACATGGCGCTCCCCGTGAAGCGGTCCCAGTCCGTGCGCAGGCCCCCTTGCAGAACGAAGCGTTTCGAAAGCGACCAGTTGTCCTGCGCATAGGCGCCCGCTTGCGTGTTGGTCGCTTGCGGATTCGCCGGCCCCGCGAAAGTGGATTGCCGCACCAGCGTGCCGTTCGCGCGCAGCGCCTGGATTTCTCCGCGCGTCGTCGCCTGGCTGAATTCCAGCCCCGCGACATTCGCTCCCGCGCTAATCTGGTGTGTCCCGTGCCAGTGCCGCGACGCCGCGATAACGTTGAACAACCCTTGCACGCGTGTGCCGCGATCGTGGAGCTGCTCGAAGAAATTCCCGCTCGTTCCGTTCACCAGCAAAACGTATGGCGCGGTGCCCTGCGGAAAGAAATCCTGTGTTTCGCTGTCTGCCGCGACGCCCAGGTCGATCAATGTGTCATACAGCCAAATCTGGTCTCTCAGCGAAACAAACGCGCGCTGCTGGTGCAAGTCGAGCGTGGTGGATTCCGGGTTCAGCGGATCGAGGCCAAGGCTCACGTCCTGCGTGCGGTTATAGAGAAAAGTCCCATGCAAAATGTGCTTCGGACTGAAGTTGTATTGCAAGCGGAAAAGGTTGTCGCCGGCCCATTGGGTGGAGGTGTTGGCGTCATCGGGCAGCTCGCGGACCAGCGTAAATGTGTGCTGCAAGCTGATGGCATCGGAAAACCAGAAGCGGCCGCGTTCGATGGGTCCCGAAAACGTAAAACGCGGATACCAGTTTCCCAGGCGCACGCCTTGCTGAATGTCGATGCCGGGGATTGGATTGGTGGTGCCGACCCGCCACTTGTCGTCGCCATCCAGCGTTTCCAAACTCAGCACGCTCGCTCCGGAGTGCGCGTAGCCCGCGCCGATGCGCCCGGTCTGCACTTCCGCGGCGCGCGTGGCGTCCACGTTGAATCGCGCGCTCAGCGTGTTGTTCACCGGATCGCCGATTTCGAATCCGTCCAGCAGGTATTGCGTTTCTCCGGAGCGCGCCCCCGCGATGTGCAAGGCGCCGGCATTGTCTCGCACCACTTCTGGCAAGGCCGTCAGGCTCTCCTGCAAGATATGTGAGTTCGGAACCGGAATGTCGCGGATTTCGCGCGCGGTTATGGTTTCCTTTTGCGCCGTGTCTTGCGTGTCTATCTGGTTGGCCGCGGCGGTGACCTGCACTTGCTCGTGCAATTCTTCCGCGTGCTTCAGCGTCAAGGTAACGTCGTTAGGTCCGGAGCGCAGCGTGACCGTCTGGCCCGCGAGAACGAAGAAACCCTCCTTGCGCGCTTCCACCTTGTAATCGCCGGCGGGAAGATTGCGCAGCAGAAAGCGTCCCGCGCCATCGGTTTCGGCGCGATAGCTCCGGCCCGTGCTGCTCTGCAGCGACATTTTCGCGGCGGCGATGGGCACGTTATTTTCATCCACGATGACGCCCGCGCAGTCAGCGGAATCCGCAGCCGAACTTATCGGGGCGATGATTCCGCACAGGAAAACGAGGAGCGCCGCGACTCGAGCAGCAGAGCGCATGCTTTATCGTGGCACAGCCGGCGAGGGCTGTGCAGCGTTTTTCAATTGAGCTTTTCGGCTGCAAATCGTGGCGCGAGATTAGGAAGATTTCCTGCGCCGCGGTTTTCGCGCATTTTGTGATTTCGGTTTTCGCCGCGCTCTTGACGGCTCGGAAATCCAGGCCGGCGGATCGCTGGCGGGAAACGACTCTTCGGAAGCTTCTTCGACCGGATCCAAATTCTGCGAAACCTCGGCGCGGTCCTGCTGATCGCGTTCCTCGGCTTTCGGCGACGAAGACTCGCGTTTTTCGACTGGCTTGGCCATAGACTCTCGATTTTACCGCAGCCTCGTGATGCGCGTGAATCGGTCAAATATCCAGTGGTCTGTTTTGAGAAGAATCTGTTTCCGATGGGATGGTAGGCTCGTGGGGACTCGAACACCAGACCTCCACCGTGTCAAGGTGGCGCTCTAACCAACTGAGCTACGAGCCTAGAAACCGGTTATTTTAGCACGTTGCCTGCTAGTAGCGCCTCCTCCGCCGAACCCTCACTTGGACGCAGCCGGGACAGATGTCAGAGCGCACGAGATTTGGAGTGTCCATGGGATAAACTTTGGCGTCGCCAGTTGGGGCGCAACAGGACGACGTTTATTGTTTGAGGCGGCCTTAGCAAAATGTCGAGCGAAATCAAACTGAGCGCGATTTCCGCAGACCGCGTCACCGACACCTCCGCAAAAACCGTTTTTAAAGTTCTGCTGGCGATCAGCTTTTGTCATTTGCTGAATGACACGGTGCAATCGCTGCTGCCGGCGATCTATCCTCTGCTGCGCGATACCTTCCATTTGGACTTCGGACAGATCGGGTTGATCTCGTTCACGACTACGTTCACGGCATCGCTGCTGCAGCCGTTGGTGGGGCTGTACAGCGATCGCCATCACAAGCCGTATTTCCTGGCGATTGGCATGGGCATCACGCTGATCGGGTTGGTGACGCTTTCGCTCGCCCCGACGTACGCCAGCGTACTGGTCGCGGCGGCGCTAGTGGGCATGGGCTCGTCCGTATTTCATCCGGAATCTTCGCGCGTCGCGCGCATGGCTTCGGGCGGGCAGCACGGAATGGCGCAATCGTTGTTTCAGGTCGGAGGCAACGCGGGATCGGCGTTGGGTCCATTGCTGGCCACCTTTGTGCTGCCGCGCGGGCAACGCAGCATTGCTTGGTTTTCTTTTGTGGCCCTGCTGGGCATGATCCTGCTGGCGGACATCGGCGCCTGGACCAAGAAGCGCAGAGCCGCGCAGGCGGAATTGCGAGCCGCGCCGCTCGCTGCGCACGTCACGCCCGGCCACGTCGCTTCGCGTGAGGCCGAGCCGCACGCGCATTTGCCGCGGGAAAAGATTGTATGGTCGCTGGTGGTTTTGGCGACCCTGATGTTCTCTAAATTCTTCTATCTGGCGAGCCTCGGCTCGTATTACACCTTTTATTTGATGGACAAATTTCACGTGTCCATCCGTAGCGCGGAATTTCATTTGTTTGCGTTTCTCGGCGCAGTCGCGGCGGGAACATTCTTCGGTGGGCCGGTGGGCGACCGCATGGGGCGCAAAGTGGTTATTTGGTACTCGATTCTGGGCGTGCTGCCGTTCACGCTGCTCCTGCCGTACGCGAATTTGTTTTGGACGGGCATTTTGAGCGTGGTGATTGGATTGATTCTGGCGTCGGCGTTTTCGGTGATCGTGGTTTACGCGCAGGAGCTAGTCCCTGGCAAAGTGGGAATGATCTCCGGCCTCTGCTTTGGTTTCGCATTTGGGATGGCCGGACT
>CATPAM010000038.1 GCA_955651735.1 Candidatus Acidiferrales bacterium
CCCCGATCTATTATCCGCCTGCGCAGCTCCCCGAACCTTCCATCACTTTCGCCATCGAACCCAAGACCCGTGCCGATGAAGACAAAATCGGCGTGGGCATTCACAAGATCATGGAAGAAGATCCCGCGCTGCGTTTTTCGCGCGATCCGCAGACCAAGGAATTCTTGCTCGCCGGCTCAGGCCAGCAACACATTGAAGTCGTCGTCGCCAAGCTGCACAAGCGCTATCACGTGGACCTCACGCTCAAACCGCCCAAAGTCCCGTACCGCGAAACCATTCGCGGCAAGGCCGACGTGGAAGGCAAGCACAAGAAGCAATCCGGCGGGCACGGCCAGTTCGGCGTCTGCCGCATCAAGATGGAGCCGGTCGAGCGCGGCAAGGGCATCGAGTTTGTCGACGACGTTTTTGGCGGCTCCATTCCCAAGAACTGGATTCCCTCGGTGGAAAGAGGAATTCGCGAGGCTGCCGCGCGCGGCTATTTAGCCGGTTTCCCGGTCGTCGATTTCCGCGCCATCCTGTACGACGGCAAATACCACGACGTCGACTCTTCCGACATGGCCTTCAAGATCGCCGGCTCGCTGGCCTTCAAGGAAGCCATGAAGCAAGCCCGGCCAGCGTTGCTCGAGCCCGTGATGCACGTTGAAGTCTATGCCCCCGATCAATATTCGGGCGACCTCATGGGCGATCTGAGCGGGAGGCGCGGCCGCATCGCGGGGAGCGAGATGCGCGGCCACAACGTAATCATCAAGGCGCAAGTGCCGTTCGCCGAAATGCTCAGCTACGCGAACGACCTGATCTCGAAAACGCAGGGTCGCGCCACCTACTCCATGGAATTTTCCCACTACGACTACGTCCCCAACGAACTCGCCGATAAAGTGATCGCCGCCCACAAGGCCGCCCACGGTGAACAACTCGTAGAAGAAGAAGCGTAGCCAAGGACGGAAATAACCACGGGAAGCCTTGAATTAGAGAAAAGCGGTCGATTTCCGGAACTCGCCGGCTCATGGCTGCCGTCGCCGTACACGACAGGAGCCATATCGTATGCAACCCACACGCCGAGGACAGCGCCCTGTTCGAGCAAATAGACCGGCCCTCCGCTGTTCCCAGGACTTACGTGCATGTCTCCTACCGAAGAACGCGTCCGGATGGGCTTCGGCAGGCCACGACGACGGTGCTAAGAGAAGCGGGGCAGGAACATGCCGGTGCGTTTGGTGTGTTCGGCGAAGCTGGGGCCGAATTCCTGGGTGAGGAAAGATTCCTCCCGGCGGGCCTTGGTGTAAAAGGAAAGCCAGGCGATGGCCACGGCCAGCAGTCCGCGGACTTCGCCCACGGCGACCGCCGTGCCCAGGAGCGCGAGCAAAATCCCGGTGTAGATCGGATGCCGGATGTTCCGGTAAGGGCCGCTGCGAACCAGTTCGTGGCCCTCCTTGAGGGTTACGACTCCGCTCCAGTTGGCGCCAAGATGCCAGCGCGCCCAAAATGCGATGGCCACGCCGGCGGCGGTGAGCACCACACCGATCCACGCCGCGGCATTGCTCGCAGGAACGAAGCGTGCGCCCAACCACCCGTAGTGCGCCCGGGGCTGAAACAGGTAAAACGCGGCCAGCAGCGGCAGCACGTAGCGGAACCGCTGGCTCCATGATTCGCGCCTTTTCGTCTTCTTCAGCTTGAACGCCGAAACGATCCAGTACAAACCGAACAGAATCCAGAGCGCGTTGATCCATTGCCGTTGCGATGGAAAATCCACGAGTGCACCTCCCCGCGTTACCTAATCCTGCTTGCGATCGGCTCGCTCCGCTTTCCGCCTCAGACGCGATACCAATTTCCGCTCCGCATGAATTCGCTCGCGCAGGAAACGCACGACCTCGCGGCCCCAGTGCCCCAGGTCCATTGCGGCGGCAAGGCGCGGCAGACGTTCCTCGCGCGCGGCGAGCCAGCGGTCGCGTTCGTCGAGAATCCTGCCGCGCGCCGCGGCATCGAGCACGGCGAACAATCCAACCCGCAGATGAAAAGCGTTTTCCGACGCTATCTCTTTCCCCGTCGCATGGCTGAGGCGTCGAAGGAGTTCTTGCTTGCCCTTGGCGGTGAGGGAGTAGATTCCCGGGTTTGCCCGCGCTCGCCCGCCCCTGGCGTTTGCGGACCCAGCCGCTTTCCAGGAAACGCCGAAGGAGCGGATACACGAGATTGTTGTGCATCTCCTCCTGGCCGGAGATCAGGCCGACCTGCTTCTTGAGGGCGTAGCCATGTTTTGGGTCGTCAAGCAGGTTCGCCAGCAGGAATAGGTCATTCATGACACTGTCAATACTGACTTAGTGTGTCGCAGGGTCAAGCCCACGAGCCCCCGGGAACGCCAATCTCCCGATTGGCGGCCACCGTAATGCTGAAACTTCGCCTCGCTTCTTGCCGGCTGCGCTCTTAGGCTAGAATGCCGGACTGCTGAACATACTCTTTCTCGGAGCGCAGCTGATGACTAACCGCATTTCCACGCCTCATAGACTTCTGGGCAGTAGCATCGCCATAAGTGTTTGTTTCTGGATCGCCATCTCGCCAACTTTCGCTCAGCAATCCGCTCCGCACGATCCAGCGGAGCCCCAGCAAGGCCAGCCGCATCCGAAGCTGCTGCCTCGTCCGCTTGCGGCCATCGCACGCCAAAGTGTCGACGAAAAATCAATGCGCGCGCTCATCGAGCAACTCGTTTCCTGCGGGACTCGGCTGTCCCTTTCGTCCTGGACCGACGCCAAGCGCGGCATTGGTTGCGGCCGCGATCGCATCGTTGCGCGCCTGAATGAAATCGCCAAGGATTCCGGCGGCAAGCTGCAAGTCGTAGTCGATAAGTTTGATTCCACTTCCGAGCGAACTTCCGGCAAGCCCCTTCAGCTGGAAAGTGTTTACGCCATTCTTGCCGGCTCCGATGCAAAGCTCGCGAAAACGCTCTTCATCGTTTCTGGCCATTACGACTCGCGGCCATCCGACGTGATGAACGCCGAAGTGGATGCACCTGGCGCGGATGACGATGCCTCCGGCGTTTCCGTCAGCGTGGAGTCTGCGCGCCTGCTCAGCAAAGCCGCCGCGAACGGCCAAGGCGGGTACCGCGCCACGCTTCTATTCGCTGCCATTCCCGGTGAAGAGCAAGGCCTGCTCGGCGGCTATCGTCTGCTCGATTGGGCCAAGCAGCAGGGCTACACCATCGGCGGAATGCTCGATGACGACATCGTGGGCGACGACCCCTCGCCGGGAGCGCCGCATCGCGTGCGCCTGTTCTCCGGCAACGGCGAGATCGACGATTGCGATTCGCCCGGCCGCGAACTGGCCCGCGCCATCGAGGAGATCGACGGCCGCGAAAATATCCGCATGATTTTTCGCGTGGATCGTTACGGGCGGGGCGGCGATCACTATCCGTTCTACAAAGCAGGACTGCCCGCCGTGCGTTTTACGGAACCGCTCGAGGACTACACTCACCAGCATCAGACGCCACGTGTGGAAAACGGCATCGAGTACGGTGACTTTGCAAAGTACCTGAACCCAAGCTTTCTCGGCGACGTCTCCCGCGACAACGCCGAGGCGTTGGGCCAGTTGGCGATGGCTCCCGCGCCGCCTGCGAACGCTCGGCTCACTGGCGCGGTCACTCCGGACGCCAAAGTCTCCTGGTCCGCCGAAGGTGATCCCCAGCGCGCCGGCTTTGAGATTCTGTGGCGTGAAACCACGGAACCGCGCTGGCAGGTCTACGACTTTGCCGTATCACCAGGCGAAACGGCGCTGCGCGGCGTCTCGACCGACAATCATTTCTTCGCCGTCCGCGC
>CATPAM010000039.1 GCA_955651735.1 Candidatus Acidiferrales bacterium
AACCAGGTAAATTGTCAGGAATTTCAGGGCATTTTCGTTGAAGGCGCCCTGGAACTGTGTGGCGATCAGGCTCCAGAAACCACGCCGCCAATTGGGTTTGCTTTCGGACATGGCAAGGTTTCTGTCAGCAGACATACCGGTGCACCCAAGCTGTTGGTGGAACCGAGAGATGCGACGATTCTAACAGGGCGGGGCGGAGATTCGGCATTTGGCCGCGGCGATTTGTGACGAAAGTGCTGCCATTGCGACCCGCCGGTTCCTGGCCCTCGTGACCGCCTTGCGAAGCCGGGTTAGGATAATGCCGCGCGCCAAGGAGCAACCATGAAAAACGGCGACATCCACCCGAAGTCCGTTCTAATCACCGGAGCCACCGACGGTTTGGGGAAGGCCCTGGCCCTGCTGCTGGCCGAGCGCGGCTACCGCGTGTTTGCCGCGGGCCGCTCGGCGCAGAAGCTCGCTCAGCTCGACAGCATCGCGGGCGAGAAGAACTTAGCGCTGGAGAGCATCGCGCTCGATGTTTGCAGCGACAGTTCGGTGCAATCGGCCGTCCAGACCGTGCTTGGCAAAACGAACGCGATCGATGTGTTGGTCAACAACGCCGGCGTGAATTACACCGCCGCAGTGGAAGATCTCAGCATGGAAGACTGGCGCGCGCAGTTCGAGACCAACGTGTTTGGCGTGCTGCGTGTCACGCGCGCGGTCCTGCCCCACATGCGCGAGCGCCGCAGCGGCCGCATCCTGATGATGAGTTCTCTCTCTGGCCTGGTGACGCCCCCCACGCAAGGCGCGTACAGCAGCAGCAAGCATGCGGTGGAAGGCCTGAGCAATGCGCTGCGCATGGAGCTGTATCCGTTTGGCATCGATGTCGTGCTGATCGAGCCCGGCTACATCATCACCGGCATACAAAAGGCGGCCGCGGAGCTCTCCAAGCCATACCTGGAAAAAGGCGGACCGTACGCTCCGCTCTACGCGAAATTCTTCACCAGCGTCAACGATATGCGCACCAAATCCAAGTACACGCCTGAAGATTGCGCGCGCGTGATGCTCCACGCCATAGAAGCGCCGCGGCCGAAGGCGCGCTACGGCGTAACGTCCCTGGCGCCCTTCGTAAAGTGGAGCAAGCGGCTGCTCACCGACAGCGCGATTGACGCAATGCTGCGGCGGCGCTACGGCATCGTGCGCGACAGCCAGAGGTGATTCTCGCTTCCCCTCTACGGGTTGGAAACCTGAAACGACAAGCTGTTTTCGCGCAACTCTTCCCACCGTTTGCGCCATGTTTCGTGGAGCGGACTCTCCGCGTAATCGGCAGCCGCCTCCGCGCTGGCGAACTCGATGGCGTACACTCCGTCGAAGTCGCGAATCTGGTTGCGCTGAGTCTTCAGCCAGATATTCTTGACGCCGGGAATTTTCGCCGCCATCGTCTTGATGCCGGCCAGCGCCTGGTCTTTGTCATTTTGCGAAGTGGTGTTCTTCCATTTGTAAACCACAAAATGCACCACAGTCTTTGGTTGGCCAAACCTGTTTTGCGCCGCCGCACTCTGTGCGTGCCAACTTCCAACCGCCACACCACCGGCAAAAAGAGCAGCCACTGCTGCAATCTTGGCAAGACGCCGTCCCGCGAATCCCATGATCTTCCTCCTCGTTTCGACGCCAACAGTTTATGTACACGTTGGACGAGAAGCAACGCGGCACAACGGCATAGAACTCAATTTCGCTCTCTCCTTTGCTGATTCGCGCAAAAAAAGCCCGGTGAACTTGGGCTCACCGGGCTAAAAACTTCCGATTGGAATTATCTCAGGGCTTTGTAGGATCTGCCGGCTTCGCACCGCTCGGAGGAATCGCAGCAGTTTCCGGCGGTTTCCTTTCCGCGGAGCTCGCGTCTACCGTGTAGCGCGTCAGGTACGGCATGAACGGGGTGACCTCAAACGGCATTTTCTCGCGTTCCGCCACCGTTCCCACCGGCTTGCTCTTGATCAGATCCAGGCGGTCCGACCACACATCGAGCTTCACGCGCCCGCCGATGGGCAGCGCCGCGATCATCTGCGGATTGTTCTTCTGAGCGGCGTCCGTGGCAACCTTGCCCTGCAGATCCGCGATCGTGGCAACGCGATCTCCTAAGTGCGCGCTGATGAGGTTGGGAATTTGCTTTTGGCGTACCTGCAAAGCGCTGAGGAAAAGCGCGGCATTGGCCAACTGGTTCTTGTAAGGGGAATTGTTCAGCAATTCCACCGCTTTGGCGCTGGCGGCCTGCTCCTCTGCCTGCGTGCGCGCAAAACCGAAGTGCCGGAAAGTGTCTTTGTCATCGACCAGCAGTTGGTCGAAGAACGCATAGGTCGTATCCATGCGATGGCCGAGAACCACGTGGCCCAGCTCGTGCGCGATTACCGTGGCCAGGCTGGCCTCATCCGGCAACACGTCGATAAGCCCGCGGCTGAGCACGATCGTGTGGCCGAGGGTGAAAGATTCCAGCGTGGTGGTCATCAGCACGCGGCACTTCACTTCCGGCTCGATATCCAGGTTATTGGTGACCTCCAGATTGTTGACCACGGTCTCCAGGATCTTGTCGACCTCGCCTTTCGGCGCCATCAAGCCGATACGCTGCAGCCGGTCGGCAACGTTTTCCTCTGCCTGACGGTCCCAGGAACGCTGCGCCTGCACCGGACTCAGATCGTTCGCGGTCTTGGTGTCATCCTGCACCGTGCTCTCGATCAGGATCTTGCTCAACTCCTGTTCCTGCCCGGCGTGGCCCAGGTTATATCCCCACAAACGGGTCTGCGCTTTGAAGTCCAGCTTCTTGGTCAGCGCGTAGTGCAAATCTTTCTCTTCGCTATAGACGAAGGAGGGCGCCCACAGGCCCGGCTGCGCGTTCGTGCGCCAGCTATCGAAATGGAAATACCAGCTGGAGTGTCCACCACCGCCGTAGGCGCCATTGAAGCGCACCACGTTGTAGTCCTGATCTTCCACCCAGATGCGCCCGAGGAAGCGGCCCTTGCCGGCTTTTTCGCGGGGGGTGACGTCGAATACCAGGCAGCGGACTTCGCCGAGGAATTCGCGGCGCACGTAATCGAACTTGTAGTG
>CATPAM010000040.1 GCA_955651735.1 Candidatus Acidiferrales bacterium
CAGGCGCACGCCGCCTCGCGTATCCACGGCGCAGGAGTGCCTTCTCATGTCGTCCGAGTTGCATGCCAACGCTTGTGCCGGCCCGTTCCCACCGTTTTGCTGATTGCGCTCGTTGCGGTTCTGGTCCTGGTAGTCCCTGCGCTCGCCGACGGCGAAATCCGCGCGGCATCCGTCGTCTACCCAGATACCTTGGTTGTCAGTGCCCCAACTGCGGCCTTCGGTGCAGGGCGCCTGACTGTTCTGCGTTACCAAACGCACTCCGCCACGCGTATCCACGGCGCAGGAGTGCCTTCTCATGTCGTCCGAGTTGCATGCAATCGTGGACTGGGCCAGGGATTTCTGTGGCGTGAATAGACAAATGCCGAGCAAAACCATACTCAAAAAAAGACATCGATTCCTGATCATCGCTTCTCTCCTTTTGCTTTTGTTTACAGCAGGCTTCGCTGGGAAACGACCCGCCAAAAACAGGGACTACTTAGCGGGGAATGCTGTTTGTACCCGCTGCCAGGCGATTCCACCGCAGGTAGTGCCGCCAAACGCCGGCCCCTGCTTCCTTCGCCTTCGCGCGGGAGAACAGGGCATAGCCAGCATGATAGAAGCCTGGAAGACACCTGTCTGTTCACTTAGAAACACTTTCGCAGATGGATTGGAATTCGCGGGTAGCCTGCTCAAATGTCTGGCTGCCGCGCTACGGTCAAACTTCGGAGGTGTCGCCGACGCTGAAGTAGGTGCAATCGGGATGGTGGCAGACGAGGGCGCTGACGCTGGCTTCGGGGTCCATCATCATGCCTTCGGTTAGCTGCACGCCTATATCGTCGGGCTTGAGGAGCTTCCAGAGGCCGGACTGGTCTTCCAGGTCGGGGCAAGCGGGATAGCCAAAGCTGTAGCGCTTGCCGCGATAGCGCGAAGTGAAACGCTGGGCCATGGTTAGGTTGGGAGGATCGGGGAAGCCCCAGTCTTCGCGGATGCGGCGGTGTAACCATTCCGCGCAGGCTTCCGCGGATTCGATGGCGAGCGACTGGAGTCCGTGGGATTTGAAGTAGTAACCGTCGTTCTTGGCTCTTTCGGAGCGCTCGCGGACGCCTTCGCCGGCGCTAACGACAAAAAGGGCGAGGTGGTCGCGCTGCCCGTTTTGCGGCGCGAGGATGTAGTCGCTGAGGCAGAGGAAATCGCCGGCGCGCTGGCGCTTGAAATGAAATGTGTGCAGCGGGTCGGCGGCACCGGGCGCGAAAAGATGCAGCGCGTTGCCTTCGGATTCGGCTTCGAAAAATTGCCAGGCGGCGCGAACCTTCATAAACTCGGCGGCTTCGTTTTTTACTTCTTCCATGCTCTCGAATAGCTCGACAGCTTTGGGATCGCGCTCGGCGAAACGCTTTTCAAAATCGCCACGGAACCCGAGATGCCGGCCGTAGAGCATGAAAGGATTGATGTAGCTCCAGATTTCGCGCAGATCGGGAACGACGCGGATTTTGCGGTCGAGATACTGCACCGCGGGAATGGGAATATCGGCGCGCACTCTGGGTGAGCGCGCGGGAACTGCGGAAATCTCTGCGACTTCTACCGTGGTGGTGACGCCGAAGCCGTTGCCGGAAGCAGTGTGCGCGCGGACCACCGTTTCGCGCGTGGCCGGGTCCATGAGCTCATTCATGAGGCGCAGACCGGTCATCGCGTCTTTTGCGTAGCAGACGGCTTTGCCGTAGCTGGGCGCGATTTTCGTCTGCGTGAATTTCGCAGAAAGCGCTGCGCCGCCAACGAGAAGAGGGATTTCGATCCCGGCGTCGCGGAGATCGTTGGCGGTGATGACCATTTGCTGCGCGCTTTTGACGAGCAGGCCGGAGAGTCCGATGGCGTCGGGCTTGTGCAGTTGATAGGCCTTGATCAAATCTTCCGGCGGAACCTTGATGCCGAGATTCACGACGTCGTAGCCGTTATTTTTCAAAATAATTTCGACCAGGTTTTTTCCGATGTCGTGGACGTCGCCTTTTACGGTGGCGAGGACTACGCGCCCGCGCTTGGCGGTGTCTGCTTTTTCCATGAACTGTTCAAGATGGCTGACCGCAGCCTTCATCGCTTCGGCGGATTGCAAAACTTCCGCGACGATCAGCTCGTTGGCATTGAAGAGGCGGCCGACTTCGGCCATGCCGGCCATGAGCGGACCGTTGACGATGTCGAGCGGAGGGACGCCTTCGGCGCGCTTGCGGTCGAGGTCGGCGATGAGGCCGTCGCGGGTGCCTTCGATGATGTAGCTGGCTAGGCGCTGATCGAGCGGGAGGTCAGCGGCGCGAGCTTTGTCTTTTTTCTTTGCGGTGCGGAAATGTTCGGTGATGGCGGCGATGTGGAACTGATTGACCGCGGCGCGCTGTTCTTTGGTTTGTTCGCGCCAATCGGCGGGAACATTGCGAAGGAGCGCGGCTTTCGAATGGTCCGCAGGAATATCGGTGGGAGGATGGGAGAAGAGAAGATTTTCGGCGAGGCGGCGCTCGTGCTCAGGAATGGAGGCGAAGCGCTCCAGTTTTTCGGTGTTGACGATGGCCAGGTCGAGGCCAGCTTTGGTGCAGTAATACAGGAAGACGGAATTCACGACTTCGCGCGCGCCTGGAGGCAAGCCGAAAGAGACGTTGGAAATGCCGAGGATCGTGCGTGAGTCGGGAAGAGCACGCTTGATGAGGCGAATGCCTTCCACGGTTTCGACGGCGCCGCCGATGTAGTTTTCATCGCCGGTGGCGCAGGGAAAGACGAGCGGATCGAAGATGATGTCTTCGGGAGCCAGGGCGTATTTTTCGGTGAGGAGTTTGTAGCTGCGCTGGGCAATGGCTAGCTTGCGCGCGCGGGTGAAGGCCTGTGCTTGGAGCTTGTCTTCGTCGATGCAGCCGCACACGACGGCGGCGCCGAAATCGTGGGCGATAGGAACGACTTTCTCGAATTTTTCCTCGCCGTCTTCGAGATTGATGGAATTGATGATAGCTTTACCCTGGCAATAGGTGAGGGCCTGGGCGACGGCGCTGGGGTCAGTGGTGTCGATCATCACCGGGGCTTTTACTTTGCGGATCAGCTTTTCGTAGAACGGAGGGATATCTTTTTTTTCGTCGCGCTCGGTGCTTTGCAGGCAGACGTCGACGATATGCGCGCCGCCTCGCACCTGGCGGCGGGCGATTTCGCTGGCTTCTTCCCACTTTTCTTCGGCGACGAGATTTTTGAAGAGGCGCGAGCCGATGACGTTGGTGCGCTCGCCCACCAGCAAGGGGCGCGTGCTGTCGTCGGCTTCGATGGTTTCGATGCCGGAATAGATGGCGCGGTGCTGCTGCACGGGACGTTGGCGCGGTTTTTTGCCCTCGGCCATTTGCGCCAGGACGCGAATGTGCTGCTCGGTGGTGCCGCAGCAGCCGCCCACGAGATTGAGCCAGCCGTGATCGACAAATTTCTCGAGCTGAGCGGCCAGCGACGTCGGCGTTTCGAGGTATTTGCCCTCTTCGTCGGGCAGCCCGGCGTTGGGATAGCAGGAGACAAATTCGCCGGTGAGCTGGCTGAGTGTGCGAATGTGATCGGTCATGAATTCCGGGCCGGTGGCGCAGTTCATGCCGAAAGCGAGCGGCTTGGCGAAGCGAAGCGAAGCCCACATGGCTTCGATGGTTTGTCCGGCAAGCATGGAGCCCATGGGCTCGATGGTGACGGAGATGATGAAGGGAATTTGCTGGCCGACTTCGCTGGAGAGCTTCTGGATGGCCAGCAAAGCGGCTTTGATGTTGCGCGTGTCCTGGCTGGTTTCGATGAGCAGGAGGTCGACGCCGCCTTCGAGCAGACCTTTGGCCTGGATGTAGTAGGCTTCGCGAAGCTCCTCGAAGGTGACGCCGCCCGTGACAGTGATGGCCTTGGTGGTGGGGCCCATGGAGCCAGCGACAAAGCGCGGCTTGGCGGGCGTGCTGAGCTCGTCGGCGGCTTGACGCGCGAGTTCGGCGGAGCGACGGTTGAGCAGGTGCGCGTCGGCGGCGAGCCCGTACTCGGCGAGGACGATGGGAGCGCTGCCAAAGCTGTTGGTTTCAACGATGTCGGAGCCGGCTTCGAAATATTTGCGGTGAATGTCGAGGACGACGTCCGGGCGGGTGCGCACGAGATTCTCGTTGCAGCCCTCGAGCGCAGCGGCGCCGAAGTCCTCGGCGGTGAGGTTGCGCTGCTGCAGCATGGTGCCCATAGCGCCGTCGAGCACAAGGATGCGTTGCGACAGCAGGTCGCGAAGCGCTCGAGCGGATTCTTTCAGGTCACGCATGGGTGAGAGGGGCCATTTCTCCTTACTGATTGCTGTGCCGCTGGGACCGATTGCGGCGAAAGTCAAGGGCCGGTTGTATTTACAAGTGCTCGCACCGGACGTGTTGCAAACACTCCGGTTGAGATCCTTCGGCTCGCCAAAAGGCGGCGACCCTCAGGATGACAAGCGCTTCCGGGTGGCGGTCTACCCGGCGAAACGCCTGTGGCGACTAGCTTCATTTTAGCGGGTTTTCCACAGGGCACGAAGCGGGTTGCATTAAACGGGCGTTTTTGGGGGTTGAATGGCGAAAAATGGGAGCGGAACGGTCGGCTCAATATGGCGCCAGGGGAATGCTGGACTTATTGTGTCGATTTAGGATGGCTTCGTTCGATTAACAGGCAGGAGGGTAGACCATGCAATATTTGCTGCTTATTTATCACTCGGAAGCGGACTGGGCGAAGGTGGCTGACGCGGAGCGGGAACCCATTTACCGGGAGTACCGGCAATTGCGTGAGCAGTTGTCAGAGAAAGGCCAGTACCTTGGAGGGAGTCAACTGGAGCCGACGGGAATGGCGACAACGGTTCGGATACGGGATGGCCAGCGGGTGGTCACGGATGGCCCGTTTGCGGAAACCAAGGAACAGTTGGGAGGGTATTTCCTAATTGATGCTAACGACCTGGGCGCAGCGATGGCCGTCGCCGGGCGGATACCCGCATCGCGCGAAGGTTCTATCGAGATACGCCCGCTCGTGGTCATGCAGCAAGCCGGGACGGCGTAAAGGGCTGAACGGTCCTTTAGGCTCGCGCAGCGCGGTAGGATGTGTTAAAAGCGGCGTAGGCGTCAGTAACAATTCGAGAACATAGGCTTTCGCGGGACTTGCCCGTTGGTACAGTTTTCCCCTACGCTGGAAAAACCGTGGCTACGAAACGAGCTAACTCTAAACTAACGGTTTGCATACTTTCGCCGCACCCCCTCGTGCTTAGCGAATTCGAACGCTTACTCGCAAAATCACAATTCAAGGTCATTTTGAAACAATTGGAATCGACGCTGGCGCCGGACCTGCGGGCGCTGGATCCGCCAAAGGCCAATGTGTACGTGGTGGACGCCCATGCGGCGCGGCCGGCTACCGGGGCGCTGCTGACCAACCTGCTCGAGCGCTGCCCGGAATCGCGGCTGATGGTGGTGGGCGAACAGCACAACGACGCCAACAGTTTTTCGCTGTTGCGGCTGGGCGTGAAGGGATTGCTGACATACGTGGAGGCGCGTGACCAGTTGGTGCGCGCGCTGCCGCTGGTGGCCGCGGGCGGGTTCTGGGTGCCGCGGTCGGTACTGTCCGGCTTCGTGGATTCGATCCTGAGCGGACAAGGGCGGCGGTTGAAGACGGACTCGGTGGCGAACCTGAGCCGGCGCGAGCAGGAAGTGCTGGATTCGCTGCTGGAGAATTTGTCGAACAAAGAGATTGCCAGCAAGCTGAATATCGCGGAGCGCACGGTGAAGTTTCA
>CATPAM010000041.1 GCA_955651735.1 Candidatus Acidiferrales bacterium
GGTCTGCACGTCGCGCCCACCATTCTTGACTGGTTGGAGCTCGCGCTTGCCACTCCGGTCGTCCTTTGGGGCGGCTGGCCGTTCTTCCAACGATTTTGGGCTTCGCTCGTCAATCGCTCTCCGAACATGTTCACGCTGATCGGCCTGGGCACCGGCGCCGCCTATCTCGACAGCGTGATCGCCACCGTCTTCCCGCAAATATTCCCTGCGTCCTTCCGCGACATGCAAGGAGGGGCGCCCGTCTATTTCGAGGCTGCAGCTGTAATCACCACCCTGGTGCTGCTCGGCCAAGTGCTCGAGCTGCGCGCGCGCCAGCGTACTTCGGGAGCAATTCGCGCGCTACTCAATCTTGCTCCGCAGCAAGCGCACCGGATTGCCGCCGCCGGCTCCGAAAAAGGCATTCTACTCAGCGAAGTGCAGCCCGGCGATCGCCTGCGCGTCCGCCCTGGCGAGCGTATTCCCGTGGACGGCACGATTCTCGAAGGCGCAAGCGCGGTCGATGAATCGATGGTGACCGGCGAACCCATGCCCGTCGACAAAGTCGCCGGCGATAAAGTCATCGGGGGCACGCTTAACGCGAGCGGCAGCTTCGTCATGGAAGCCGAACGCGTCGGCAGCGAAACCATGCTGGCGCAAATCGTGAAGCTGGTCAGCGAAGCGCAGCGCAGCCGCGCTCCAATGCAGCGTCTGGCGGACAAGGTTGCCGCTTACTTCGTGCCCGCGGTTATTGCCACGGCCGTTCTGGCATTTCTCGGATGGATGCTGCTCGGCCCAGAGCCGCGTTTTGCGCACGCCCTGGTCGCCGCCGTGTCCGTTCTCATCATCGCCTGCCCGTGCGCCCTCGGCCTCGCCACGCCAATGTCCATCATGGTGGCCGTAGGCCGCGGCGCGCACGTCGGTGTCCTCGTCCGCAACGCCGAAGCCCTTGAAACTCTCGCCAAAGTCGATACGCTGGTCGTCGATAAGACCGGCACGCTCACGGAAGGCAAGCCCCGAGTCACAGCCATTAACGTCTTCGCGGGAAGCGGTTTCACGGACGATTCGCTGCTTTCCATCGCCGCGAGCCTCGAGCGCTTGAGTGAACACCCTCTTGCTCGTGCCGTTGTCGCCGCTGCGGGGGAAAAACGTCTGCCGCTCGCCGCCGCGAGCGAGTTTCGCGCCAGTTCCGGGCGCGGCGTGGAGGGTTTCGTCTCCGGAAAACGAGTCGTCGCAGGAACGGCAAGCTTCTTGCGCGAGCAGGGAATTGAGATTCCTGCGGAACAAGCGACGGATCTGCCCCAGGATTCCTCTGCTGCAACGCCCGTGTACGTGGCCGTGGACGCCCGCACGGTCGGCGTCATTCTTTTGTCGGACCGAATCAAACCCTCCACGCCCGAAGCGATTCGCGCGTTGCGTGCCGACGGAATTCGTTTGGTTATGCTTACCGGCGACCGACGTGCTGTCGCTGCGAGGGTGGCGAGTGAGCTCGATATCGAAGAGGTGGAAGCCGAAGTCCGGCCCCAGCAAAAGGCCGAAGTCGTAAAGCGCTTGCGCGATCAAGGCCGCACTGTGGCCATGGCTGGCGATGGCATCAACGATGCTCCCGCGCTCGCAGCCGCCGATGTAGGCATCGCCATGGGAACCGGCACCGGCGTCGCCATCGAGAGCGCCGGAATCACTCTATTGAAAGGCGACCTGCGCGGGATCGCGCGCGCCCGCCGCCTAAGCCGCGCCACGATTCGCAATATCCGCCAAAATCTCGCCTTCGCTTTCCTTTACAACACACTGGGAATCCCCATCGCCGCGGGCCTTTTGTACCCGTTCTTCGGATGGCTGCTCAGCCCCATGCTCGCCAGCGCCGCCATGAGCTTCAGCTCGGTCTCCGTAATCGCCAACGCCCTCCGCCTCCGCAAAGCCGCGCTGTAAATCGCATGCGGCTTTCTACGGATTGGAATCGCAGAGTGCTGCTGCTTGTTGTCGGAGCCATGAGGCTGGGGATTGGCGGCCTAGGCGCGATGAACAGCCGGTCCAGGTCAGTTCTCGGCGAGGAGGGAGTCGAAGTAGGCGCGCATATCGGGGGAGTCCCATTCCTGGCGGCCAATGACTTTGCGGGCGATTTTGCCGTGGCGGTCGATGATGTAGGTTTCCGGGATCAGGGAGGTGCCGTAGGAAAGGGCGATGGGGGACGAGTGTTCCTTCGTGGCGGGATCGCGATAAGTCGGGAAAGTAACGCCCTGGTCGACCAGGAATTTGGAGAAGGCGTAGGGGTCTTCGTCAGCGGCCACGCCGAGGACCAGGGCATTGCGGGACTCGATATACTTTTGGAGGCGGTTGAGAGAAGGGGCTTCGTCAACGCAGGGCGGGCACCAACTGGCCCAGAAGTCGAGGACCACGACCTTGCCGCGTAAGTCGGAGAGGCGAATGGGCTTGCCGGCAAGCTCGAGGGCGAAATCCCGGGCGGTTGTTCCGGCGATGGAGGCTTCACCCTGGCGGTAACTGGGCATCGCGAAGACGACGATAACGCCGATTCCGAACGCTAGTGCGCCCCAGGCGAGGAGTCTTCGGCTTATTCCCATGGTGCTATACTAACGTAACTGCCTCTAATCGCGAGTGGTCGCTCCAACACACAATGTCCACACTTTCTGCCAAGAGCGAAGCTCCCGCCGTTGTTTCTGAAGCGACGCCCAATGAGCGTATTACCGCAATTGTGCCGGCACGCGACGAAGAAATGACCATCGAAGCGTGCGTGAGGTCGCTGGCCCGGCAGGCGGAGATTGCGGAAATCTTTGTGGTCAACGATCACTCCACAGATCACACGGCGGAAATGGTGCAAGGGCTGGCAAAGGAGATCCGCAAGTTACAGTTGCTGGAAGCGCGGAAGATTCCTGCCGGGTGGCTGGGGAAGAATCATGCGGTGTGGGAGGGGGCGAAGCGCGCGACGAGCCGGTGGTTGTTGTTCACTGACGCCGATGCGGAGCTACTGGATGGAGCGGCTGCGCGGGCGTTGGGGATTGCGGGGGAGACAGGCGCGGTGCTGGTGTCATTTTCACCGGAGCAGGTCACCAAGACTTGGTATGAAAAAGCCCTGATTCCATTTGTGTACAGCCGGCTGGCGAAGCACTTTTCGTACGACGCGGTAAATGACGCAGAGTCGAAGACGGCCGCGGCGAACGGCCAATTCCTGATGATTCGCGAGGATGTTTACGACAAGATTGGCGGGCACGAAAGCGTTGCGGGAGACGTGCTGGAGGATGTGGCGCTGGCCAAGCGAACGAAGGCGGCGCGATATCCTATTTGGTTTGGTTCGGGCGTTGGCGTGGTGCGCGTGCGGATGTACCGGTCGTTCGATGAGATGTGGGAGGGATGGAAAAAGAACCTGTATTTATTGGTGGGCGGGACGCCGGGCGCAGTGGTTCGCGAGCTGGCTTTGGTGCTTCCGTGGATTACGTTGGCGTTACTCGTTTTTGGATTGAAAGCGCCGGTTGTATTTGTGGCGGCCCTGGGGCTCCTGGTGGCGCGGCATGCGGCGTACGGGAGCACCCTTTTGCGTAACCATTTCAGGGTCGTGCACATCCTGTATTACATACCAGCCGTAGCGTTGTACGTGGGTGTGCTTTGGGCGTCGTACCGTGCTTATACGCAGGGAGCTGTGGAGTGGAAGGGGCGGCGGATTTCGGTGAAGGCGGCGGGGTAGCGAGAACGATGTTGATTACGCGGAAGATTGAGTTTTCGGCTTCGCATCTCTATCACAATCCGGCGCTTTCGCCGGAAGAAAACCGGCGCGTCTTTGGGAAGTGCAATAATCCGCACGGACATGGGCACAATTACACCCTGGAAGTTACGGTGGCGGGAGAACCAGACCCGGTTACGGGAATGGTTCTGGATTTGAAAGAGCTGAAGGAGATTTTGGAACGCGAAGTGATGCAGCGGATGGATCACCGGTTTTTGAATTATGAGGTGGCGGAGCTGAAGGGGAAAATTCCGACGTGCGAGAATATTGCGCGGGTGATTTGGGACTTGCTGGATCCGCAGATCAAGCAGGGGCGGCTGCATCGCGTGCGTCTGTATGAGTCGGCGGATTTGTTCGCCGATTGCTATCGGAATGGAGCTGCGTGCTGATGGCAGTGAAGATTGAGCTCGGGAGGCGGTATCGATTTGCGGCTTCGCACCGTTTGCACACGGAGAAGCTGAGCGAGGAGGAGAACGCGCGGGTGTTTGGGAAATGCGCAAATCCTTACGGGCACGGGCACAACTACGTGCTGGAGATCAGCGTTTCGGGGGACGTGGACCCCGCGACGGGGATGATTGCGAATTTGGCGGACCTAGATAGCTTTGTGGAGCGCGAAGTGATTGAAGTGTTCGATCGTCATTCGCTGAATGAGGACGTGGCGGCGTTTCGCGACGTGGTGCCGACTACGGAGAACTTGTGCATTGAGATTTATGAGCGCTTGAAGAGTTTCCCGAAGGCGAAGCTGGAGCGGGTGCGGGTGCAGGAGACGACCAATAATAGTTTTGAGTATGACGGAAGTCAGAAGGGAAAGCGATCGTGACCAAACCAACGGAAGAGATTCTGCTGAACGACATTAAAGACGGCGCGAATGTGGAGAGCGTGGCGTCTCTGGTGCGCAAGATGATTGCGCTAATCGGGGAGGATCCGGAGCGCGAAGGGTTGAAGA
>CATPAM010000042.1 GCA_955651735.1 Candidatus Acidiferrales bacterium
CTTCATGAACTCTTGGTACGTTTGCATGCGCTTGCCGCGTTCTTCGCGCGGCATGTTTTCCGAAAGGCCGGTGACTATTGGAAATTGCAAATCTTCGCCGCGCGGGCGATCGAGAATCACGCCGTGGGCATCGATGAGGGCAAGTTCGGTGCCATTGCGCAGGAAGGCGATGGGCGTGCGCTCGGTCAAGTCCACGCGAAAGTGATTGGGGAGAATGCGCTGCAAGGTGGCGGACTCTATCCAGGAGATTTCTTCCAGCGCGCGGCGGCGCGTGTCCAGCGGAACACGCAGAACGCTGCGCCCACGGTCGTGCACAAATTGCTGCCGCACCGCTTCGCGGCTGACGATGTGGTTGCCGTTAACTTCAATTTGCTCGGGCTTAATCAGCAGCATCTTCTGCCCATAAAGCAGGAAGCGCCCGGCAATCCAGGCGGCGGACACGCCCGCGACTCCCACCACGCCAATAAACAAAACGCGCCGGTAGAACGGCCAACTCCGCCCGCTGAATTTCTTGCGGCGGATTTCGACGGGCTTCTGGCGCCGCAAATAGCGCGGCTCATCGTCGCCGAGCAGCTCCGGCCGGTACGTCTCGGCATCCGCTGCCGTGGCGCCGCGCGCTATGGATTTCACGCGTTCCAAATGACCACCTCGTGTTCCAGTTCGACGCTAAAAGCCGTGCGCACGCGCTCGCGTACATCGGTGATCAAGGCGAGCATGTCGTTGGCGCTGGCTTTGCCGGTGTTCACGAAAAAATTAGCGTGACGGTCGCTGACGCGCGCATCGCCAACGCTCAGGCCTTTCAGGCCCAACTCATCGATCATGCGTCCCGCGGATGCCCCTGGTGGATTTTTGAAGATGCAGCCGGCGCTTTTCTGGCCGAGCGGCTGGCTCGAACGCCGCTTTTCGTTGCAGATACGAATCCCTTGAAGAATTTCTTTGAACGGTTTGGAGGGAAGTTCCAGCTTCACCGCGAGCATCATATCATCAGGCGCAAACGAAGTGTGACGGTATTCAAAGGAAATTTGCTCGCCCCTGAGGATTTCTATCTGGCGAGTGGCCGCGCGATACAGCTTGACCTCGCGGACGTAGGAACCGATCTGCATGCCGTAGGCGCCGGCGTTCATGCGCAGCGCGCCTCCGACCGTCCCCGGTACCCCGATCAGCCCTTCCATCCCGCCGAGGTCGTGCTTGGCGCAGAAGGTAACCGTGCGGCCGAGGTCCGCGGCCGCGTCGACCTGCGCGAAATTGCCTTCGAGGACTACGTCCGGGTCGGGAGACGCAAGCTGCAAGACGACCCAGGGGAGTTCGCCATCACCGACCAGCAGATTGGAGCCGCCGCCGAGGAAGCGGTGCGGTACGCCGTGGGAATCGAGCAGGCTCAGCAGGCCGGGAATGGATTCGTGCTTCTGGATGCGCAGGAGGTCGGTGGTGCCGCCAATGGCCAGGGAAGTGAGCTCCGCCAACGAAGAGCGACGAAGCTCAACGTTGAGCTCGGAAAGAGCGCCGATGATTTTGGGGTCTTCAATGCGCATGGGGGGTGGGATGCTCGGTCCCCAGGAGAACCATGAGCTCGTTGCTGGCGCGGCTGACATTGCCGGCGCCAATGGTCAGGATGGCGTCGAGCGGGCGCGCTTCACGCAGCAGGTACTCGATGCTCCCCTGCATAGAGCGGAAGTAGAAGACGTTCTTGTGCCCGGCTTCGCGAATCGCGCTGGCCAGAGCTTCGCTGGTTATGCCCGGAATGGGCGGCTCGCTGGCGGCGTAGATGTCGGTAAGCACCAGCACATCGGCTTGGTTGAAGGCGCGGCAGAACTCGTCCCACAGATGCTGCGTGCGCGTGTACCGATGCGGCTGGAAGAGCACGAGCAGACGACTGAATTTGCAGATGCGCGCGGCTTCCAGCGTGGCGCGGATCTCGGCGGGGTGATGGCCGTAATCGTCGATCACGGTAATGTCGTTGACCGCGCCTTTGATGTCGAAGCGCCGGCCGACGCCTGCGAATTTGCCGAGGCCTTCGCGGATAAGCTCCGCGGGGACATTGAGATACAGTGCGACGGCTGCTGCGGCTGCGGCGTTGCGCACGTTGTGGATGCCCGGTGGATGAAAGAGCTGGAAAATGCCGAGGTCGTCGCCCTTGTAGGTCAGGCGAAATTCGCTGCCCAGGCCTTCGAGCTTGATGTCGCTGATGATGAGATCGGCCTGGCTCGAAGTGCCGTAGGTGATGATCGGGCGCTTGACGTTGGGAATGATGGCCTGCACGTTGGGCTCATCGAGGCACAGAATCGCCGCGCCGTAAAATGGCACGCGATTGACGAATTGCACAAAGGCATCCTGAATGTCCTCGAGCGAAGAGTATTGATCGAGATGCTCGCGGTCGATGGTGGTGACCACGGCAACCACCGGCGCAAGCAGTAGGAAGCTGCGGTCGCTTTCGTCGGCTTCGACCACGAAGAATTCGCCTTTTCCCAAACGCGCGGTGGTGCCAGCCTGATTGACGCGTCCCCCAACAACAAATGTAGGATCGAGATGCGCCGCAGCGAGAACGGAAGCCACGATCGAGGTTGTGGTGGTTTTACCGTGTGCGCCGGCCACCGCGATGCCGTACTTCAGGCGCATCAGCTCAGCCAGCATTTCCGCGCGGGGGATGACCGGGATCTTTTTCTTGTGCGCTTCGACAACTTCAGGATTGTCCGATTTGATCGCGGAAGAAATCACTACCACGTGCGCGCCTTCGACATTCGTGGCCTTGTGCCCTTCGTGAATCGTGGCGCCGAGATCCTGCAGGCGTTCTGTGATGTTCGATGGCTTGGTGTCTGAACCCGACACCGAATAGCCGAGCGTCAGCAGCACTTCGGCGATGCCGCTCATGCCGATGCCGCCGATGCCGACCAAATGAATACGCTGAAAATTGCGGAACGAGACCATCATCGCTTTATCCTCGGGCAACCTCTTCAATTATGTTGACGATGTCGCGCGCGGCGTTCGGCCGGGCCAGGCTTCGCGCGGCGCACGACTGGCGTTCGATTTCCCCGGGCTGGTCGAGGAGGGAGAAAATTTCGCTGCTCAGGTGCTCGGGCGTGAGCTCCGGCTCCGGAATCACGCGGCCTGCGCCAGCACGTGCCATCTCCTGGGCGTTGCGCAACTGGTGGCTATCCGTGGCGGCCCCGAAGGGGATGAAGATAGCGGCGCGGCCAGCGGCAGCGATTTCCGATGCGGTGATGGCTCCTGCC
>CATPAM010000043.1 GCA_955651735.1 Candidatus Acidiferrales bacterium
AGGTTGGGGTGCGGATCTGCGTTCTTCGGGCGGACCTTGAGCTGGTTCGGAGAAGGGAACTGCGCGACTGCAATTTCGTTCTGGTCCGGATGGCCGGTCCACGCGCCGTCCATCAAGCAGGACGCTTCGTTCTTTTTATCTTCGGCGAGTACCGCAAGGGCGCGCGCGTTGAGCTCCGGATTGTCGCGGCTCGGATAAAGTGCGGTCATCCCGCCTATGGCCAACATGCCGTGCTTGTGGCAAATCTCCGGCATCAGCGTGCGCAAATTCTGGAAGAACGCGACGTTGTGCGGAATTGTGTTGCGGTCCGGCAAAACCCATTCCGGGTTTTCAAGGTTGAAATGAATCAGGCTGGCCATGTAATCCCAGCGGCCGAGGTTCAACCCCAGGATGTGCTCGCGCAGATTCCAGGCGAACTCTTCCATTTGAAACGCCAGCGGGTGCGCTTCCACCAGCGCCATGCACTTGATGGCATTGGCGGGGAGGCCCTTCGCGCGCGCAATCATCTGGAACAGATCGCGCCACCATAACGCTTCATCCGCGGATTCCGACTTGGGGATGTAGAAGCAAAGCGGATGCTTCAGCGCGCCGAAATCTACCTGATAGGCAATCATCGCGACGTCGAACAGCGAAGCCGGTAGCAGCTCGCCAGGGAGAACGCCAGCTTGATGCAGGTGCAAGCCCCGCGGCCGCGTGAACAGGACCGTTTTGCTCGGCTGAATACTCACCGTACGATTCCGTTTCTTGTCGAAATAATTGAGCCGGCCGACAAGTGCTTCCAGAACGTTGTGAATGCCGGAGGTGAGGTGCTCCCAGGTGTTCGCGTTGGAGTCTTCCAGATCCAGCATCACGCCCGGCGCGCCCGAATTGAGCATTTTCACGACGAGCTCGGCGTCGTCTGCCGGGCCGGTCATCTGGTTCTGCTGGTCAAGGCACCATTCCGGCAGCTCGATTTCCCACGCTTGCATGGTCGAAACTGAGGGCGGCAGGAAGTCAGGCTGTTTACCAGCGTGCGCGGCGTGGAACGCTGCTTCGCGGCGAACGATCAGCGAGCGCTGGCGCAAGGTGAGCGCGGCGTGCAGCGGCGCTAGGAACTCCAGAAAGCCGTCGGGCAGGCCGCTGGCGGCATCGAAGCCGGCTGGCGCAGTATTTACGGGCATCAGGCGGTCGGAGAGCGTGGAAGGTGTGATGGAAAGCCCCGCTTTCGTGCTGGTTGTAGCCATCAATCGATCCTCGCGGCGTCTAGCTCGGAAAGCCGAGGCGCTTCCTTAGATGAAGAGGCAATTGGCAGGCCAACGTCGCGCCACCCCCATGTCGATAAGTTATTGATAATAGGCTATATACATGCACGTCGTGAAATGTTAGCCCACGCAGTCGAGACTGCCTCCCAGCGGACGGTACAGAGTTGCTCTCCAGGGACTAGAAACTTCCCAGCTGTGTCGGTTGCTCATTATTCTGGATATTGGGGTCGAAAACGGCTCTTTTCGCGGCGCCCTGCCACCCGCAATCAACTTTTGCCGTTGACTACCAGATTGTTTTTAACCTCAAAGACGTTTGGTACGCCGTTGGCGCGCAAGCCGGCCAGATTCTTGTCTGCTTCGCTGTCGACCACGCCCTCCAAACTAACACGCCCATTTTTCACGATGATGTGAATCGAAGGCATGGAAGACCACCCGTATTTGGAGAGGCCCGTGTCTCCGTAGATGGCGCGATAGAGCGCGTGGCCCAACTGGTCATCCATCGGGGAGGGAGGCAGCACTTCAATGTTGTTGGTGACGCCGGAAACGCCCTCGATACTCTTGACCGCGGCTTCGGCATCAGACTTGAGCGTGGGACGAGTCACCTGACCTTCGAGGGTGACGTGATCGCCATCCACCTTGAAAACCAGGTTGTCGAAAACGGAGTAATAGGGAAGCAGGAGAAGCTGATGGCGAACTTCGCGCACCAGATTCTGATTCGATTTGGTTTCGCGCTGGCCGTTAGCGCTTGGCCGCACGCTTGACTGCATTGGAACGGAGATGGTAAGCGAAATGACGAAGAGGACGACACCGAATCGGGTTCGGTTCTTCAGCATGGAATGACTCCTTGTGTGAATTCCTGATGGTGCGGTTATTTAGATTCAGGACCCCGAGGGGAAGACTGCAACCCGACTGCCTTGCAGCGGGTGCTAGCATACTCACAACGGGTTATTCAACTCAACTCCGGAAATGGATTGGCGGGTGAGGGCATCGTGCTGGTGATTGCGCATCGTGGGGCCTCGGGGCACGCGCCGGAGAATACGCTGGCGGCGTTTCGCAAAGCTGTTTCCCTGGGTGCGGCCTTCATTGAGACGGACCTGCAGCTTTCGCGCGACGCGCACTTTGTGGCCATCCACGATGCGACCGTGGACAGAACTACCGGCGGGCACGGCGCCGT
Organism: Candidatus Acidiferrales bacterium; assembly: GCA_955651735.1. GTDB lineage: Bacteria > Acidobacteriota > Terriglobia > Acidiferrales > UBA7541 > Acidiferrum. The sequence goes on from CATPAM010000043.1 coordinate 2,416, forward strand.
TCACGACCTCACGCTCGCGGAATTGCGACGCCTCGACGCTGGCTCCTGGTTCGGGAGTGAATTTGCCGGCGAGCGCATTCCCACCCTGGAAGAAATTCTCGACTTTTCAAAGAAGCACGATGTCGTGTTCTACCTGGAGCTAAAACCCAGCGGCTCGTGGGGCGGCGAGCACGCCTTGATCGGTGCGCTTCGCGAATCGGGAGAAATTCCCCGCGCAGTGGTCATTTCGTTCGACGTCGCCATTCTCGAGTCGCTGCGCAAGATCGAGCCCACGTTGATGACTGGGGTGCTTTATGAGGGGCAAATTGACAGGCCGGTCGAGCGCGCGGTGGAGATCGGAGCGCGCCAGTTGGCCGTGCGCGGTGACCTGGTGACGCCAGCCTTGCTGGCTGAAGCGCGAAAGAAGGATCTGCAAGTTGTGTGCTGGACGGTGAACCAACCCGCGCACATGCGCTTGCTCATCGACGCCGGTGTCGACGGCATCATGAGTGACTATCCGGACCGCCTGGTGGCCGCGCAGAAGAAAGAGAAGAATTCGGAGTAAAGCGAGAAGCCGGAATCAGCCGCGCGGGCGGCTCCCTAGCTGCTGCGAGAGAGTAGCGAGATTGGCCACGGAAAGCTGCTCGGCGCGCGCATCGGCGCGCAATTTCAGGTTCGCCAAAGCTTCACGAACCAGTTCGGGCTTCACGCGCGACTTCAGGTTGTTCACCAGGGTTTTGCGCTTCTGCGAGAAACATAATTTCACAAACTCCAGGAACGACGCTTCGTCAATCTGTGGAAGTTTCGCGCGCTCGCCTGGCAAGCGCAGAGTGACCAGCGCTGAGCTCACTTCCGGTGGCGGCCGGAACGCTCCCCGCGGAATTTCCAGGACGAACTCGGGCCGTGAAAAATATTGCGTCAGCACGGACAGATAGCCGTAATCGCGCGTTCCCGGTTGTGCCGCGAGCCGCAGCGCCACTTCGTGCTGAACGACGATGTGGATTTCGTCGATGGGTTCGGCACTGGCAAAGAGGTGATGCAAAATCGGCGAAGTGATGTAGTACGGGAGATTGCCGTAGATGCGCACGCGCTTCCCCGCCGCAATCTTAGCGATATCCGACTTTAGGATATCCGCCGAAACAACCTCCACATTAGGAGAGCGTCTTGCGAGTTTTTTGAGCGTCGCCGCAAGGTGAGCATCAAGTTCGATGGCATGAACCGGCGCGCCCGTGGAAGCGAGTTGCTCTGTCATCTCGCCGTGCCCGGCACCAATTTCGATCCAGCAAAACTCAGCGCTATTCCCGGCTGGGGACGGCGCGATGGATTGCGGCGAAACGCGAATAGCTCGCGCGATCTCCTCTCGCCAGCCTGCATCAGCAAGGAAATGCTGCCCCAAGCGTTGCCGTGCCATTCTCCTCTGTGACCTCCGCACCCTCTGTGGTAAAAATCTTTTCCCGCATTCCGCGGAGGCACATTATACGTGCAACCCTGCTTGACGACAGTGCTAGCGTCGGATAGCGTTGATTCTCAACTCTTTCTTGGGAGCACAGTGCGAATCCTATTCGTGGCATCGGAAGGCCTGCCCTTTTCCAAGACCGGCGGCCTCGCGGACGTGGTCGAGGCCTTGCCAAAAGCTTTAGTCGGCCTAGGGCACGAAGTCGCGGTCGTGCTGCCTCGCTATCGCGGGACGAAGATTAGCTCGGTGGTTGTGCCCAGCGTCACGGTTCCGATGGGTGGGACACGCCTTCGTTTTCCATTCGTCGCGGATGGCTCCGTGATCAGCGGCGTGCGTTATTTCTTCGTCGACGACCCCGCCTATTTTGATCGCGACGGCATCTACGGCGGCCCCGGGGGCGATTATCCCGACAACGCCGAACGCTACAGCGAGTTTTGCCGCACCGCCATCGAAATCGCCAAGCACGTCTGGCGTCCCGACGTAATTCATTGCCACGACTGGCAGTCCGCTCTCGTGCCCGTGCTGTTGCGAACCTCCTACGGCGATGATCCGCTGGTGCAAGACATTCCGGTGGTTTTCACCATTCACAACATGGGCTATCACGGCCTGTTCGGCAGGGATGCGCTCGACCGCGCAGGCATTCCCGTAGGCGTGTTCCATCCAGGCGGCATCGAATTTTTCGGCAGCGTGAATTTTCTCAAAGGCGGCCTGGTTTTCTCGGACTATCTCACCACCGTCAGCCGCAAATACGCGCAGGAAATTCAGACGCGCGAATACGGCTATGGACTCGACGGCGTCGTGCGCGGCCGCGCCGATCGCCTCGTCGGTATCCTGAACGGCGTGGACTACACGCTCTGGAATCCGGAGAGGGACAAATTCATCGCCGCGAAATATTCCGCCAAAGACTTGAGCGGCAAGCAAATTTGCAAGCAAGCGCTGCTGGAGCTTTTCGAGCTCCCTGCCGAGCACCTGGCGAAGCCGGTCATCGGCATCGTCTCGCGCTTCGCCGACCAAAAAGGCTTCGACCTCATCGCCGAACGAGCACACGAACTGATGCACGAGGAATTGCTGCTGGTCGTGCTCGGAACCGGCGACCGCAAGTATGAAGAACTTTTCCGCGCCCTGGCCGCGGCGTATCCCGGGCGCGTCGGCGTGAAGATTGCCTACGACAACGTTATCGCGCACAAGATCGAAGCCGGCGCCGACATGTTCCTGATGCCCTCGCGCTACGAACCCTGCGGTTTGAACCAGATTTATAGTTTGAAGTACGGTACCGTGCCAATTGTGAGGGCCACCGGCGGCCTTGATGATACGATTGAAGCGTTCGACATCGAGCACGGCACCGGAACCGGTTTCAAGTTTGTGGAGTATATCGGTGCCGCGATGATTCGCAGTGTGCGCCAGGCGCTTCATCTCTTCATGGACGAGCGCATTTGGCGGCGCATACAACTGAACGGCATGGCGAAGGATTTTTCTTGGAAGGGGTCCGCGGTGGAATACGCCAAGGTATACGCTGCGGCGCGTACGGCGCGGGGCTTGCCTGCGGTACCCGAGCCGGCTCCGGCGCCGAGAAACCAAAAGCCTGTTGCAACATCTAATTAAACTGGTTTAGGAGAGGAAAAGGCGCTTGCTCCGGTAAGCCCTTGAGGACAAATAAGATGGCCGACAATAGCATCCTGGCGGTAAACGATGGGAATTTTGAGGCGGAAGTCTTGACGGCGAGCAACGCGCAACCCGTCATGGTCGATTTTTGGGCGGAATGGTGCCGCCCGTGTCACATGCTGGCGCCCACAGTCGCGGAAATCGCACACGACTATGCGGGCAAGCTCAAGGTGACCAAGCTCAACGTCGATGAAGCGATGAACTCCGCGGGCCGCTACAACATTCGCGGCATTCCCACGCTGCTCGTTTTCAAAAATGGCCAAGTGGTTGAGCAGATCGTCGGCGCCGTGCCGAAAGAGCAGATCACCAAGGCGCTCGAGCGCCACTTTCCAACAACCACTCCGTAAGACGCTTGCTGCTGAGCGTTCGTAAAATGAATTGAAGAATTCGGAGAAGGCGTGTCGCGATGCGACACGCCTTTGCTCTGCTGACGTGTCCTCGGCTTCTCTGATGCAACCCAGTTGAGTTTTCTGGTATAAACCGCCAATGCCTTCCGCTTCAGAAGATCTTGTTCGCTGTCATTGGGCCAGCAATGAGTGGAACGTTCCTTATCACGATGAGGAGTGGGGCGTGCCGCTGCACGACGACCGAAAATGGTTCGAGCTGCTCATCTTGGAAGGCGCGCAGGCCGGGTTGAGCTGGGACACGGTGCTGCGCAAGCGCGAACGCTATCGAGAAGTGTTCGACGCCTTCGATCCAGAGAAGGTCGCCCGCTACGGCGCGAAAAGAGTGCGGCAGTTGCTCTCCGATCCCGGCATCATCCGCAATCGCCTGAAAATCGCCGCCACCATCAGCAACGCGCAGGCCTTCCTGAAAGTGCAGCAAGAA
>CATPAM010000044.1 GCA_955651735.1 Candidatus Acidiferrales bacterium
GCCCCATCACGGTCGGCGACCTCTTCCAAATTCGCGAAGTCTCGGACCCTCAGCTAAGCCCCGACGCGCAATTCGTCGCCTACACGGCAAAAACCCTGCTCCTGAAAGAAGATAAGTCCGAAGAGCGCATCTGGTTCGTTCCCACCGCTGGGGGCGACGCCGTCCCCATGACCGCCGAGGGCGTCTCCTCCTCTCACCCTCGCTGGAGTCCCGACGGCAAATACCTCGCCTTCCTCTCCGCTCGCAACGAAGGCAAAACGCAAGTCTGGCTGCTCAACCGTTCCGGCGGCGAGGCCCAGCGCCTCACCGACACGCCTCAGGACGTCGACCACTTCGCCTGGTCCCCGGACAGCACCCGCCTCGTTGTAGTTCTGCGCGATCCCTCCGAAGAAGAGCTGGCTGCCACAAGAGCCAAAGACAAAGAAAAAGACGCCGACGACAAGGATAAGAAGCCCAAGACAACAAAGCCCTGGGTCATCGACCGCTTGCAATTCAAACTAGATGAAGTTGGCTACCTCGATCGCCGCCGCACTCATCTCTACGTCCTCGACCTCGCCACCAAAGCCCTAACCCAAATCACTTCCGGCGATTACGACGACGCCCAGCCTGCGTGGTCGCCCGACGGCCGCCTCATCGCCTTCGCCAGCAATCGCTCCAAGCCTGACCCTGACCGCACCTACAACACGGACATCTGGGTCGTCGCCGCCAACAACACCGACAAAGGCACGCAGCTCACACAAATCACAACGAATTCCGGTGAAGACTCTGCGCCCGCGTGGTCCCCTGACGGCAAGCTCATCGCCTACACCACCCAACCCGACCCGCATCTCTTCCAGTACGCCACCCACCACGTCGCCGTGTCGCCCTCCTCCGGCGGCGCAGCCCGCGTTCTCACTCGATCTTTCGACCGTAACGCCACCGACCCACGTTTCTCCCCCGACGGCAACTCCATCTACTTCATCGCCGACGACGACGGCACGCAAATCCTCGCCAGCGTCCCCGCAGCCGGCGGCGAAGTCACCCGCGCGATCACCGGCCGCTTCATGCTCTACGCCTATTCCCTCGCCAAGAATGGCGACATCGCCACCCAGATCGACATGCCCGACCGCCCCAGCGAAATCTACTTCCGGCCTGCCTCCAGCAACAAACTCACGCGCCTCACCAAGACCAACGACGCCTTCCTCGCCCAGGTCAACCTCGTCCAGCCCGAATACGTCCAGTTCAGAAGCAAAGACGGCACGACTGTCCACGGCTACCTCTACAACCCGCTCGACTACACTCCCGGCAAAAAATATCCCACCATCCTTCGTCCCCATGGCGGACCCGTCTGGGCCTACTACGCCGAATTCACCCACCTCGCGCAACTCCTCGCCGCCAACGGCTACGCCGTCCTCTTCCCAAACCCGCGCGGCTCCTCCGGCTACGGCGAAAACTATGCCAAAGCGATCTGGGCGGATTGGGGCAACAAGGACTATCAGGACGACATGGCCATGGTCGACTACGCCATCGCGCAGGGCATCGCCGATCCCGACAAGCTCGGCGTTGGCGGCTGGTCCTACGGCGGCATCTCCACTGACTTCATCATCGCGCAGACCACGCGCTTCAAAGCCGCCATCTCCGGCGCCGGCGAGGCCCTCAACACCAGCCTCTACGGCCACGACCAATACCAGCGCGACTACGAAACCGAGCTAGGCCGTCCTTGGGAGAAACACGCCCTCTGGGACAAGCTCTCGCCGTTCTACAAAGTCGCCAACATCACCACGCCCACTCTCTTCATGGGCGGCGATATCGACTGGAACGTGCCTATTCTCGGCAGCGAGCAAATGTACCAAGCCATGAAAAGCCTCGGCCGCGAAACGGAGCTGGTCGTCTACCCCCGCGAGTACCACGAATTCAAAACGCCCAGCCACCTCAAGGATCGCCTCGAGCGCTACCTAGCCTGGTACGCCCACTACGTAAAAGGCGACCCCGCCCCTCCCACACCTCCGCCGTCCAAATAAGGAAGCGTCCGACGCAAAAGTTGTAGGGCGCGCTTCAGTTTATCCTGACGCAGGAAGGGCGCGTCCCAGGCTGCAGGTCGCGTCTTGCCTTTGTAGCGGCGAGTTCACCGCGCCGTCCTGTTTTGGAATTTGGTTATATAGCGGCCGGGCCTTATGCCCGGCTAGCGAGCGAAGCGAGCGCTCCAGAAACTTGTGTTACCCTTTGCTACCGTCCAGCATCGAAGCATTCGCAAGATCAACGACGGGAAACTCTATGCCTCAGGATCTGCCCACCAACACAACGCCCCCCGACGCGGGCCCGAAGCGCAGCCCCAATGCCGCACTCTGGCTGGGCTGCCTCATCGCCCTCTTCGCCTTCTTGAGCTATATCCCCATTTTCGCCAAGTATCCCAGCACCCGCGATATGCCCTGGGCGAATTTTCTGCTCTTCGCGCTTGCTCTGGTGTTCCTCCTTGTCGGCTTGCGCCGCGCGTTTGGCCAGTCCAATCTCTATCGCGGCAAAATCGCCGGCCCGATTCTGACCACTATCAGCGTTGCTGCTCTGGTCTTCTTCTGCGTCTCCATCTTTTCCTTAGGAAAGCACTTGCCTCCCTCGACCCAGGCACCCAAAGTCGGCCAAAAAGCGCCCGACTTCGCCTTGGCGGACACCAGCGGCGCCACCGTTACGCTCGCATCCCTGCTTTCCACGCCTATCACCGCCTCGCAGCCGACGAAAGGCGTCGTCCTCATTTTCTATCGTGGCTACTGGTGACCGTTCTGCAACTCCGAGTTACGGGGTATCCAGCAACAACTGCAAGAGTTCGAGAAATTGGGTGTCAAGCCCGTGGCCATCAGCGTCGATTCTCCCGCCGAGTCCCGGGATCTCTGCCATAAAGCCGGCTACACCTATCCTTTTCTCTCCGATCCCAACACGGAAGTCATTCGCCGCTACGATGTGCTCCACAAAGGTGCCGGCGTCAACGGCCACGACATCGCCCGCCCCGCCGAATTCCTCGTCGATTCCGCGGGTACCATCCGCTGGATCAATCTCACCGATGACCTCCGAGTCCGCGCCCGACCTGACCAGATGCTCCAAGCTGCCAGTGCATTGGCATCCCACTAGCGTGGTTTTCAAGTCTGGCCGTGTTGCCTGGACCGTCGAGCTCACTCACCCATCTGTAATGGACTAGGAACGTTCGGCCACAACTTCTCCCCAATCTCCAGCACCGCCGCCACTAACATCTCGAAATCCTGCCGCCGGCTGCGATGATTCGTAATCGCCACGCGCATCGCAAACTTTCCATCGAGCACCGTGCTCGAAGGCACCGCCACGCCCGACTCCTGCACCCGCAGCAACACTTCTTTGTTCAGCCCATTGAGCGCCACCTCCGCGCAACCCTGCGGCCGCAGCCGGAAGCAAACCACGTTAAGCGCCACCGGCGCCAGCAACTCCATGTCCCGCTCCCGCCCAATCAACTCCGCAAGGTACTGTGCCTGCGACACATTTTGCTCAATCAACCGCCCATACGCCGCAACTCCATGCGCCTTCAGCGACATCCACACCTTGAGGGCACGAAAACTCCGCGTCAGCTCGATCCCGCGCTCCGCGAACGGCAATCCACCACCAATCACGCCGCGCTCCCCATCCCCAAAGTAATTCTGCTTCGCCGCGAACGTCCGCACGTGCGCCTCCGCGTCGCGCACCAGCACGCATCCCACCTCGAAAGGCAGATACATCCACTTGTGCAGGTCAAACGCCAGTGAGTCCGCCTCTTCGATTCCGTCCATCACGCCCCGCAGCTTGTCCGACAACCGGACCAACGCCCCAAACGCGCCATCTACGTGAAACCACACCCCTTCCTCCCTGCACACGCGAGCCAGCCCCCGCAAATCATCCGTCGCCCCCGTGTTGATCGTCCCCGCATTCCCCACCACGCAAAACGGCCGCATCGCCTCCCGCCGGTCGCTTTCGATCAGCGTGCGCAGCGCCTCAACATCCATCCGGTAATCCGCCCCCGCCGCCACGCGCCGGTACGCGCTGTTCCCCAGCCCCAGCAGCTCCGCCGCCTTCCGGCACCATCCATGCGTTTCGCCCGAGCCGTAAAACACCAGCCGCGGCCCGCGATAACCCTGCAACCCATGCTCGCGCACGTCAAAGCCTGCCTTCTCGCCGCGCGCCACCGCCAGCCCAATCAGGTTCGCCATCGTGCCGCCGCTCGTCAAAACCCCGCTGCTCTCGCGCGGAAATCCCATCAGCTCCGCCAGCCAAGCCAGCACCTGCGTCTCCACCAGCGCCGGCGCCTGGTTAAATCCCGCCATGTGCGGATTCATCGCCGCAGCCAGCATGTCCGCGATCATCGCCAGCGGTGTCCCCGTCCCCTGCACCCATCCCCAAAATCGCGGATGCAAATTCCCATTCGGATAAGGCCGCACCCGCTCCACAAACTCCGCATAAGCCCGCTCCGCTCCAGCCCCTTTGACCGGCAAAGCCTCATCAAACGAGCCCCGCACCGCCTCCGGCATCTCCTGCCAAGCCGCGCGCTCCCGCAGCGTCGCCAGCCACCCCACCGTGTCGTCAATCACCCCGTGCGCAAACCTCCGGAACTCCTCCCAATCCGCAGGATCCAAAGTCTCCTCAACTTGTTTTGCATGAGTCGAAGCGGCAAACGGTGGCATCGGCACACTCCTCCCCCCGAAACGCTAGAACACTCCACCAGCGCGCTCTATCCGTTTTCCCCGCCCAAAGTGGTTTCTGAATAAACACGACGCGCGAGTATCGCCGTAGCGCCCGCGCTCTTATCGCAGTGGTTGCGCTTTGACCTTCACTTCAATCTTGGTGTTGACCGCGACTTGAACCGGCTCGCCGCCACCCAGATATTTCTCGAGCACGCCGGGAGTCAACCACTCCAGCTCCCACCCATTTTCAATCGCCACCACTGTGTACTTGCCCGGATGCACGCCCGGCAGTACGAACGACCCATCCGAGTCGCTCTGGTCGCGCCGAAAAAGCACCAAGTTGTGCTCCGGTACCTCCGGCACCAGCACAATCATCACGCCGTCGACCGGCTTGCCATCCTTCAGCGCAAAGCCGGTGATCCGCCCGGTGCCCTCCGACAGCACAACCTTAAGTCTTACGTCCTGCCCTCCCGTTATTTCCACGCTGCGGCCGCTCGCCTTGGCCCCGGTGGCCGACATACTCTTCACGGCCACAGTCGCCGGCTGGATCAATACGTCATACGTTCCAGGGGGCACCGCTTGATCCTTCAAGAATTCCCCGTTCAAGCTGAATTCCCCGTTCTGGTCAACTTGCGCCGCAAAGCGTTCTCCGCTCGCTCTTGCGCGGAGCAGAATCGTCGGAGCGGGAACCAGCGCCGCCCCGTTCTCCAGCTTGGCAATGCCACTGACCGCGCCCGAAGCATTGGCTTCGTTCAAAGTGACTTCCGCATTGCCCGCAAGCTGCACATCTTGCAAGCGCGACATCGTTTCGCCGTTCTTGTTGGAATTCACTCGCAGATTGAACCGTCCCGGAGGCAGCCCGGAGACTTCGATCACGCCGGGTGCGATCTGCTGGTTGCTTGCCTGCACGCCCATTTGAA
>CATPAM010000045.1 GCA_955651735.1 Candidatus Acidiferrales bacterium
GGCGAAGAGGAAGATTCCCATCTTGGCGACTTCATCGAAGACAAGGCAGTGGTGTCGCCTTCCGATGCCGTGATCAATTTGAATTTGAAGGAGCAGACGTCTTCCGTTTTGAAGACGCTGACCCCGCGCGAAGAAAAAGTGATCAAGATGCGCTTCGGTCTGGATGACGGCAGCGAGCACACGCTCGAAGAAGTCGGCCAGTCCTTCGCGGTCACTCGCGAGCGCATTCGCCAGATCGAAGCGAAGGCGCTGCGCAAGCTGCGCCATCCTTCGCGTTCACGCAAGCTGCGCGCGTTCTTGGAAGGCCCGTCCCGCGATTACCTCTAGGTAACGATGACATTCGCCCGGAACCAGCAAAACTAACGCCTCCGATTCGGAGGCGTTTTTCTGTACCGACAGATTTTTGCCCGCGGGCGGTCAATTACTTGGAGTTCTTGCGAAATGGAGGATGAGGCGTAGGACTAACATTGTGTCGAAGGCGACGAAAGCAAGAAGGGCGGGGACGAAGGCCGCGTTGTTGAATTGCGGGGGGGTGTGCAAATTGGCGCGGAAAGCCAACTCCATCACAAAAAGCAAAAAGGCCAGGAGCCCGCAGCCAAACCACGCGGACCACACCCGAATGTAGGCCAGCGTGTTCTCCCGCCGCTCGGGGGCCAGCCAGTATTCCTTGTGAGGCAGATTGATCAGCGAAACCGGTACCGCCGCGATGATACGTGGAATGCCGAAGGCAACGACAGTCGCGAGTACAATCATGGCCAATTCCATGGAGAAAAACGCCGCCTTGGTTTGCCGGCCAGTGACGAAACCGCCCCGGGCAAAGTGCGAGCCGAGAATCTCCGGAATGCGCGGCGCGTAGTAGGAGAGCTGTACTGCGCCCAAGGCCACAAGAGTAAAGAAGATCGAATTAGGCAGACGAGTATTGGGCATGGATCCTCTTTCCGCAGAGTACGCACGGACCGCCGCTGGCACAAGGTTTCTGCTGCCTCCTTGTGCTGAAACTGCGCCTAATCGCATTCGCGTCAATGAAGAAGCTGTTAAACGCTGGCGTAACTGTCGATAGGAGTTAGAATTGGGAGCTTATGAAATCAAAGCGACGCTCAGCTGCCATCACTCTGCTACTGCTACTGGGCGGCACAGTTTACGTCCTGGTTCGCACTCGCACGGCCGCGCCAACCCTCGTCTCGCCAAACACGGCGCAAGGCCCAAACTCCGCCCAGCCGGAACTTGTCGACCAGAGGCCGCTGCGAACCGCACAACAGTTTGCCAAGATGGCCACCAGCGCCGAGGAAAAGCCTCTTGCTGAGCAAGCCTTAGCACTCGGCGATCATGAGATGGACCTCGCGTTTGCCGCGGCCGTGCACGACGCGCAGGAGCACCCGCCCGTTTTGAGCGCGCAGGCTAAAGCCATCCAGGCGCGCCTACAAAAGGCAGAGGACGCTGTGGACTCCGCCAGAAAGAGCGTTGACACGCTGACGGCTGCGGAAGCAAAAGCCAGCGGCTCCAAGAAGGACGCTCTGGATGACCGGCTCGACTTAGCCAAGGCCCAGCTCGAGCTTGCTCAAGACGAAGTCGACGAGGCTAAACAAGACCTGCTACATGCTGGAGGCGATCCCCAGGGCCGCATTCAAACGATGGTGGAGCAGCATGAAGCGGCATCGCACGCCTCGGACAGCACGCAGGTCACAATCACCGAGCCTGCGGAAACCGGCGGACTGATTAATCGTCTACAGCGATGGTGGGCATGGCACCAAAAGCAGTTGCAGCTTTGGCGCGCCAAGCACGACGCGGAGAACGCGGCAGCCTCGCTTTCCCTTAAACACGACGCACTCGAGAAGCAACTGAATGAGCCAACGCAGCAATTCAGCCAAAGCTCTCCTCCCTCGCAAGAGCAAGCCAGCAGCAGCCGGGAAGAATCCGCGGCCATGGTAAGGAGCACCAAGCGGCGCGCCGATGATCAGAAGGCTCTGACCGTCCTCGGCAAACGAACCGGGGACGAGAAACAGCTTGCTGACGTTTATGGCAACTGGATTTCAATCGTAGCCGCAAAACAGCGAGCCGTTTTGCACCGCGGCATGATCGGTGTGGCTATTATTCTTGGACTCTTGTTGGTCGGGATGTTCTTTGACGGATGGCTCGAGAATTTGTTGGGAAAAACGTCGCTCGACCGGCGCCAAGTGGAGACGTTGCGAACCGTTACTCGCGTTTCACTGCAAGTCTTCGCGGTGCTCTTCATTTTGCTGGTCATCTTCGGGCCTCCGAGTCAACTCGGCACATTTCTCGGGCTGGCAGGCGCGGGCCTCACTGTCGCGCTCAAGGATTTCATTGTGGGCTTTCTCGGCTGGTTCGTGTTGATGGGCAAGAATGGAATTCGCCTGGGCGACTGGGTGGAAATCAATGGCGTCACGGGTGAAGTAGTTGAACTCGGGATGTTTCATACCGTCCTGCTGGAAACCGGCAATTGGACCGATTCCAGCCACCCCACCGGACGACGTGTGACCTTCACGAACAGCTTCGCCATCGAAGGCCACTACTTTAATTTTTCAACATCGGGACAATGGCTCTGGGATGAGCTGCAGATTGTCGTGCCGGCGGGACAGGATCCATACCCAATCGTCGATGCCATTCAGAAAAAAGTAGTGGAAGCGACTGCTGAAGGCGCGCTACAAGCAGAAAAAGAATGGAAAGGCACGACCAGATCGCGTGAGATGAGTTCGCAAACCGCCGCGCCCGCGATCAATATAAAGCCCGTAATTGGCGGCATCGAAATCGTGGTGCGTTACATCACCAGAGCCAACGAGCGCTATCAATTGCGCGCCAAGCTTTACGAATCCGCCGTCGGCCTGCTCGGACAAAAGTCGCCGACCCTGCAAGAAAAAACTTCAGGCTAGCGCCGCCAGAATTTCATCACTGCGGAGTAGTCCAAATCTTCTTTCGCGCTGCCTTTTACGTAGCTATAGAC
>CATPAM010000046.1 GCA_955651735.1 Candidatus Acidiferrales bacterium
CTCATGCAGGACGCGGAGTCGACCGTGGTCACGCTGGCTGCGTTGAAAGCCATGGGTGTGCAGCTTACGATCGACGATTTTGGCACCGGTTTTTCCAGCTTTACCTATCTGCGGCGCTTTCCGTCGGACGCCCTGAAACTCCATCAATCTTTTGTGCAGGAGATCACTGCGGACCCGGGAGACGCCGCTATTGTCAGCGCCATGATCAATATCGGCAGGAGCCTGAAGCAACGGGTAATTGCCGAGGGGGTGGAAACCCATGCGCAGCTCGATTTCCTTCAGCGCCACGGGTGCGGCGAGGGGCAAGGCTATTATTTCAGCCGCCCAGTGGAGGCCGAGCAGGCCGCCAACCTCTTCAAGGCTGCCATGCCGCCAGGCTTGGTCCATTAACGATTGAGGTTGTCCCTGGCCGGAGCGCCGCGGACCGCCCCACGCACCGGCTCGAACATACGTTATGACCTTCAGATGCCGAGCGCGCCGCAAGCCCCGCGGCCGATGACCGCCTGGTCCTGAAAAAGCGCACCGACCGTGCCCTCAACTAACTCCAGCAGTCACTTGCTTCGATCCGCTTCGCTACATCAGCTCTTCTATGAACGAGCGGCCCACGTCGGGAGGCACCCTGAGCTCGCGCTGGACCAGAGGGCCTTCGTTCAGCACGGGCTCGGCTCCATGAAGGGTGGGGACGTCCGTGCGCTCGAAGAATTTGCCGATGGGGATTTCCTCGCCCCAGAGCAAAGATTTCTCCATCGCTGCGGTCCAGTCACCCGCGTCGTAAGCGGAGTCGTCCTCGAGTTTCTTCACGCGCGGACGGAACCACTGATACGTATTGTCGTGATTGTAGGTGACGCAGGGGCTGAACACATCGAGGAACGAGAAGCCCTTGTGCTCGATGCCTTGCTTGATCAGTTCGGTCAGGTGCTTCTGCTCGCCGCTGAAGCCGCGCGCGATGAAAGTAGCGCCTGCGGCCAGAGCAAGAGAAATAGGGTTAACCGGCGCTTCGATGTTGCCAAATGGCATGCTTTTCGTTTTCATCCCAACGCGGCTGGTCGGCGAGGTCTGGCCGGTAGTCAGGCCATAGATTTGGTTGTCCATCACGATGTACAGCAGGTCGACGTTGCGCCGCATGGTGTGCACGAAATGGTTGCCGCCGATCCCGAAGCCGTCTCCGTCGCCTCCGGTCACAATCACAGTCAGCTCGTGATTCGCCAGCTTCAGGCCAGTAGCCACCGCGAGAGCGCGCCCGTGCAGCGTATGCATGCCATAGGTGTTGATGTAGCCGGGCAGGTTGGACGAGCAGCCGATGCCGCTGATGGTGACCACGTTGTGCGTCGGTATCTGCAGCTCCACCAAGGCTTTTTGCAGCGCGGCGAGTACGCCGAAATCGCCGCAGCCCGGGCACCAGTCAGGATCGACTTTGCCTTTCAGGTCCGCCATCGTCAGTTGACTCGCACGCTGTACGCTGGTCGCCATCTGCGTCTCCTCCTCAGACCATAATCTCGTGCGCGGGAACCGAAAGTTTCGTGTTCCCGGCGAGCTGTTCCTTCACCGCGTCGGCAATGTGGTGCGGCATAAAAGGTTCGCCGTCGTACTTGCGAATGTGGCCGCTGGGCACAAAGCTGGTTTCGCTGCGCAGGTAGCGCGCGAACTGCCCGCTGTAGTTGTTCTCGACGATCATCGTATGCCGCGCGCCTCGCAGGATTTCGAGAATGGCCTCGCCATGCAGTGGCACGAGCCAGCGGATCTGCAGCTGATTGGCGGAGATTCCTTGTTCGTTGAGGAGTTCACAAGCCTCCTCGATCACTCCTTGGGTCGAACCCCAGCCGATCAAAGTCACATCAGCGTCGCGCGAACCTGAAAGCGCGGGTGGCGCCACCGCCGCTTCAATGCCGGCGACCTTGCGCATGCGCTTCTCCATCATGGCGCGGCGCTTCACGGGATTCGTGAACTCATCGCTGATGAGCACGCCGTCTTCCTGATGTTCGTCGGTGGCCACCGTGTGAATGTAGCCGGGCAAGCCGGGAACCGCGCGCGGTGAAACTCCACTGTCGGTGATTTTGTAGCGTTTGTAGCCACCGTTCGTGGAAGCGGCAGAGTGTGCGCCGTTACCGTTGCCGGCCGTGATGAGCTCCCCACGATCGATGGGCGGGCTGAAATCCAGATCGTTCGGATGGACGCTGAGCCTACCTTCGGACAACAGCAGATCGCAAAGCACGAGTCCGGGACACTGGAAGCGGTCGGCGAGGTTGAATATTTCCGGAATAAGCTTGAAGCAATCGCCGATGTCCAGCGGCGCTGCGATGATCCGCGGATAATCGCCAAATGCAGCTCCAAGCATTTGCCACAGGTCGCCCTGCTCGGTCTTCGTGGGGACGCCGGTGGACGGTCCGGCGCGCTGACAGTTGATGACCACCACCGGCGTTTCGATCATGGCGGACATTCCGAGCCCCTCGCTCATCAGCGCGAAGCCGCCGCCGGAGGTAGCGCACATGGCGCGCACGCCGGCCTGAGCCGCGCCGATGGCCATGTTAATCACTCCGATTTCGTCCTCCACCTGCCGCACCATGATTCCGGCCTTGCGCGCGTGCGCCGCCATCCAGTGCAACACCCCCGTCGAAGGGCTCATGGGATAGGCACAATAAAACTTCACTCCGGCGGCCGCGCCGCCCATCGCCATCGCGACATTGCCACTCAAGATCGCGTACTTGTTCTCCGTCTTGGGAAGAGGATTCGCGAAAGCCGTGAAATGCGCAGCGGCATAGTCGTAGCCGGCGCGCGCCACCCCGATGTTTTCGGCGACAACGGCCTCGCCTTTTTTCTTGAATTGCTCTCGCAGCACCTCCTCTAATGCCGCGAAGGCAATGCCCATCATGTGTAGACCGGCGCCGATCGCGAGCGTATTCTGCGCAACTTTATTGCGTGTGATGTCGGCCAACTCGGAAACCGGAAGCGGGCAAAGCTGCACCCCGTCCGCGGCAGAACCGGGCTTAATCGTGTCGGCATTGTAAATACACGCAGCGCCGGCAGTGAGCAGCTTCAGGTGCCGATCCATGCTGTCCTGGTTGAGGGGAATGAAGAGGTCAATGCGGTCACCCATGTTGGTGACCTTCTCCGGGCCGGTACGAATGGTCAGAAAAGTGTGGCCCCCGCGAATGATGGACTGATAAGCGTTGTAGGCGTTGAGGTTGAGGCCACGCCGGCTGAAGATCTTCGCGAAAATATCGCCTGGGGTGGCGACACCCTGTCCAGCTGCGCCTCCGATGCCGATAGCAAAGGTTTGCTTCATCACGCCCTCACTGATTGAGAGCCGGCCGAGCCGCGAGGACCGAACACCAGGCCAAGCTCAGATAATTTTGGTTTCCCGGTCGAGAAACTCCTCATCCGAAGAAATCGTTCGTCTTTCGGGTAGCCGGAGTATACACCCGATTTTGCCGGATGTTTCCTTGCATCAATCTGGAGCTAGACGTAAGATTCCCGCACCAACCACGTCGAACCTCTACGCCTTTCGATTTAATGCGAACACAGGAGGTCTCCAATGCCCATCAACGAAGAACTGACCATTCGCATGGACAATCGTCCGGGCTCGTTGGGAAAAGTTTGCCGCGCGCTCGCCGACCGTGGCGTGAACATCCTGGCTTTTCAATCCATCCCCGCGGAGAAAACTATCCTCGTCTGCATGGTCGTCGACAATCCCGCAGCGGCCACAGCCATCCTGGACAGCAAAGGCATCAGCTACGCAGAAGGCGAAATTGCTCAGGTCAAACTCCCACACGGCCCCGGCGAACTGGCACGCGCAGCCTCCAAGCTCGGCGACGCCAATATCAACATCCATTACGCCTACTGCGGTGTCGAGCCCGACACGAATGCACCATTAGTGATTTTCGGCGTATCAGAAGTGGGCCGCGCAGCAACAATCCTGGACCAGACCGCCGCCGCCGCCGCAGCAACAACCTAGCTGGCGCGAGGGGAGCCTCGAAGGGAATCCCCGCGCCATAATC
>CATPAM010000047.1 GCA_955651735.1 Candidatus Acidiferrales bacterium
CTTCCCGAGGGGCCCGAGGGTCAAAAGACGATCGGCCGAGTGATTTTCGCCGCCTTTCCGGATGTTCACGTAACGCTCGACTGCGCAATCGCGGAAGGCAACTTTGTGGCCGAGCGCCATACTGCTCGCGCCACGCACAAGGGCGAATTCATGGGCATTCCCGCCACCGGGAAGAGCATCTACTGGACGGAAAATCACGTCTATCGGATTGAGAATGGGAGAATCAGCGAGCTATGGTCGGAATGGAGTCAGCAAAAACTTATGGATCAGATCGCCTCGTAGAGCAAGGCGGCAGTTAAATAGCAAAGAAACTGTTAAGGATTTCTATTTCGACGAAACTTCTAAAGGAGGACCATGGCAAGCCAAAGCAGCAGCCTAAAAAGTCATCGGGTCGTGTCCCACAAAGAATGGCTGGTAGCGCGAACGGCACTTCTCGCCAAAGAAAAGAAATTCACCGAGCTTCGCGACGAGCTGAGCCAGCAGCGGCGGGAGCTCCCATGGGAGGCGGTCGCGAAGGCATACGTTTTCGACGGGCCGGATGGCAAGCAAGCGCTGGCTGAGCTTTTCGATGGCAGAAGCCAGCTAATCGTCTACCACTTCATGTTTGACCCCAGCTGGGACGCAGGATGCCTGCACTGCTCGTTTTGGGCCGACAACTTCAATCCGGTCATTGTCCACATGAACCATCGCGACGCCACCATGATCGCCGTGTCGCGTGCGCCGTACAGCAAGCTGGCGGCTTACCAGAAGCGTATGGGCTGGAATTTCAAGTGGGTCTCCTCCCACGAAAACGACTTCAATTTCGACTACAACGCATCGTTCACGCCGGAAGAGCTGGCCAACAAGCAAGCCTTCTACAATTTCAAGATGCAAAATCCTGGCCACTCCGAGCGCGAAGGAATGAGTGTATTTTTCAAGGACGAGAAGGGCGGGGTGTTCCATACATATTCTGCCTATGCGCGCGGCATCGACCTGCTCAACACCGCCTACAACTATATTGATCTGACTCCCAAGGGCCGCGATGAGGGCGGCCGCAACCAATACTGGGTGCGCCGCCACGATGAGTACGATCGATAGCGTTTCATCGAAGTACGGTATCCGGACGATGTCAACATCAGCTTGGGGGCTGTCGGGCGAGCGCATATTTCTCGCAAGCAGTGCGCTCCTGTTCATCGCCAGCGCGGCGGTGACAATTTATTCGTGCTCGACCATGTCAGGCGGCATGGCCATGCCCGGCGGCTGGACCATGTCGATGACGTGGATGAAGATGCCGGGACAGACTTGGGCGGGTGCGGCCGCTTCGTTCGTGGCGATGTGGACGGTGATGATGCTGGCGATGATGCTGCCGTCGCTCGTGCCGATGTTGTTGAGCTATCGTCGCTGCATCCGCGGAACGAACGAGAGTCGTCTCGGCACACTGAGCACGGTCTGCGGCACGGCGTATTTCTTCGTGTGGGTGGTGCTCGGAGCATTTACGCTCGGCGTGATTTTGGCCAACGCCGAGATGCACAGGACGGCCCTCGCGCGGTCTGTGCCAATCATCACCGGTTTGGTCTTCCGCTTTGCTGGGTGCGTCCAGCTTACGGCGTGGAAGGCCCGCCAACTCGGGCGCTGCCGGTTGGCGCCAGCCTGCGTTGGAGCGCTGCCGGAGCGCGCGCGAAATGCTTGGCAGCACGGTATCCGCCTGGGCGTGCGCTGCGCACTATGCTGCTCCGGTTTCATGATAATCCTGCTCGTGGTGGGTGCGATGAATCTCGTCGCTATGGCCATCCTTGCAGCGGCGATCACCACCGAGCGCGTCGCACCGCGGCCGGCAATCGCGGCCCGCGTGGTCGGCGTCGCAATCATTGCGGTGGGAGTTGTCGCGATTGTTCGTGCCTTGCGTGTTGGTTAGAGCGTGCGTTCTGCGAGCGAGAGTGCGAGTTGGAGTAACTGTTGGCGAGCGACCAAGGGCATGGGTTCGCCGGCAGACGCGGTTTGCGCGGGGGCGCGCGAGAGCGCTTCCTCAATGCGGTTTACGTCGAGGCCGCCGGCGGCGTTGCTGCCTTTGAAGCGGTTGAGAACTTCGCGAGCTTTTTCGATTTGTCCGGTCTGGTAGTAGAAAACGCCAAGGGTGGAGTAGCTGCCGGCCCATTCCGGCAATAGCTCGACAGCGCGCTCGAGGCGCTCGGCGGCTTGCGGCGTGTTGCCTTCGAGGACCGAGATAAGGCCCAGGCCCCACAGAAGTTTTCCGGAGCCGGGAATGCGGGCCAGACCTTGCTGCAAGGTTTCGGTCGCGCCGCGCACGTCATTGCTGCGCAACTGCACTAAAGTCAGCGACAGGTAATACTGATCGTTATCGGGATTGCGACGAATGGCGTCACGGAAAATTTCCGTGGCGCGCGCGGTGTCGCCGAGATGCGCTTGGATGTCGCCGAGCAAAGCGAGGTACGCGTCGTCCTGCTGACCGGCAACGGAGACTTGTCCAGCCGTTTCAAGAGCCTGGGAATAGAGTCCTTTACGGAAGTAGGCGTCGGCGAGGTCAAACTTCACATCGTCCGAGTCAGGATTGGCGCGCAACGCCGACTGAAAATGCTGGATGGCCTCGTCGTACAAGCGATAGCGCGCGAACAGAACGCCGACGCCGGTCTGGGTGCGGTAATCGTTGGCGCTCAACTGATCGAGCTGCGCGACGGCTTTGCGTGCGTCTTCCACTTTGCCAAGCTTCAGGTAGGTTTCCGCGAGCAAGTAGAGATCTTGTGGCTGGTCGGGATGCTTCTGGACCTGCTCAGTGAGCTGCGTCAAGTCCAGCTGCGTGCGCTCGCGCGCGCTGAGGGTCGCCCGGTTGTCGAGATAATCGAAAAGGTGCTGGTAGGGATAGGGACCGGTGGAGGAGTTCTTGGACAAGGTTTGAAAGACGCTCAAATCGCGCAGCGCTGCCTCGGTTTGGTGCAGGCTGCGTTCGACCATGGCGAGCTTGTAGTAGCCGGAGGCGGGATCGCGGCTTACTTTTACGTAGCGACGCAGGAGCTCCGCGGCGTCTCCGAATTTTTTGTTTGCGATGCGCAGGTTCGCCAGCTCCAGAAGCGCTTCGGAAAAATCTGGGTTGGACTTCAGCGCTTCCTGAAAAAAAGTTTCCGCGGCGGCGTGATTGCC
>CATPAM010000048.1 GCA_955651735.1 Candidatus Acidiferrales bacterium
CATCGACAAAGCCAAGCCGGAAGTAGTGATCCAGGTTCAGGTAGTGGAAGCGCGCGTGGATAAAGCGCGAAACCTGGGTATCGCGCCGGGTCAGACCGCCGGCATCGCTGTGGTGCCGCCGGGAACGACCACGACAACTAACAGTAGCGGAAGCGGGACGACTACCAACAACGCGGTGCTCACGCTCAAGAACCTCGCCCACCTGAATGGGTCGGATTACGCTGTAACGCTGCCGAGCTTTACCGTCAATGCCCTGCTGAACGACTCCACGACAAGGATTATCCAGAATCCGGAAGTGCGCTCGTTAGACGGGCAGCAGGCCAAGCTGCGCATCGGGGACCGCGTGCCGATCGCAACGGGCAGCTTTCAGGCTGGGGTAGGAGTTGGCGGGACAGCAGGCACGGGCTTTGTGAATCCTCTGGTGAATACGCAATTCCAGTATCAAGATGTGGGCGTAAACCTAGATATCACGCCACGCATCCACCCGAACCACGATGTGAGCTTGAAATTGAGCGTCGAAGTGTCGTCGGTGACCGGGCAGCAGCTGATCGGTGGAATTACGCAGCCGATCATCAGCCAGCGAAAACTGGACCAAGAAATAAGGCTGAAAGATGGCGAAGCCAACGTGCTGGGCGGTTTAATCACACGAAGCGATACGAAAAGCATCAATGGATGGCCGGGGCTGGCGCACCTACCGCTGCTGCGCTATTTCTTCTCTGAGGACATGCACAGCAGCGAAGATGACGAAATTTTGATCATTCTGACGCCACACATTGTCCGCCTTCCGGAATGGACGCGCGCCAATTTGCGGCCGCTGTATACGGGCTCGGAATCGGAAGTGAAGGTGCGGCGCGAGGCGGAGGTCCGCGCGCCAAATACATCCACGCAACAGGCTGCTGCAAATTCGGCGCAGCAGGTTCCGGCCGCAGCGGCGATTCCTCCGGCGCAGGCAGCAGCTCCAACTGCGTCGGGCAGTACAAATGCAGCGCAAATCCGATTTGAGCCGCGCAGCCTGTCTGTGAAGGTGGGACAAAAGCAAACCGTGGGGATCGTGGTCGAGAACGTGAACGATCTGTTCTCCATTCCGTTCCTGCTGCAGTACAACCCGGCGGTGATCAGCATGGAAGAAGTGCAGCACGGAGGATTTTTGTCCGGCGGAACGCAGGAGATCGCCATCGTGCAACGCGTGGACAAGGAACGCGGACAGGCGATTGTTTCCGCGACACGGCAGCCGAACACGGCGGGAGTTAGCGGTACGGGCACGATCATAGGGATTGTCGTGAAAGCGATCGCGCCGGGCAGTTCGAACCTGTCCATTGTGCAAGTGAACGCCAAGGACTCGCAGCAAAAGCCGATTCCGCTGGTAACCGGCGAAGCTACGCTGCAAGTGCAGCCGTAGTCCGCGAGAGTTTGTAACATGAGCAGAATTCCTACGTATCGCGGGCAAAGTCGTTCCGAGCAGGGCATGACGCTGCTGGAATTGATCCTGGCTTGTGCCATCCTGATGATTCTGTCTTCGGCGGCGCTGCCGATTGCGCGCTACAGCATCGTGCACAAGAAGGAGGAGTTGCTGCGCTACGATTTGCGGCAGATACGCGACGCGATTGATCGCTACAAGGATTTGGCGGACTCCAACAAGATTCGCGTGGAGGTGGGCAGCGAGGGCTACCCGCCGGACCTGGAAACGCTGGTGAAAGGCGTGAAGCTGGGCGCGGGCGATGACAAGAAAATTCGATTTTTGCGGCGTGTTCCCGTCGATCCGATGACCGGGCAAGCTGATTGGGGCTTGCGCGCCGTTCAGGATGATGCCGACTCGACGAGTTGGGGAGGCAAGAACGTGTTCGATGTGTATTCGAAATCGCAGGCCACGGCCAGCGATGGCACGCGCTATTCGGACTCACGATACTGGTAAAACAATATCCCGGCATGGCTGAACATCTCACAAGTAATTTCCCGCGGCTGAGGTTTCAGCGGTGCGATTTGACGTTGAGGCGCGCGCTTGCTGAGCGCGGCTTCACGCTGATCGAGCTGATGATTGTGGTGTCGATCATTATGATCTTGATCGGCATTGCGGCGGGAATGTATCAGCGCTCGGTGCAACGCGCGAAAGAAGCAACGCTGCGGAGCGATTTGTCCGTGATGCGGCAGGCGATTGAACACTACACCCTGGATAAGGAAGCCGCGCCGCAGGCCCTGGAAGATCTGGTGAACCCGCAATCGCAGTACCTGCGCGAGATACCCACCGACCCGATGACGAATGCCAAGAACTGGCGCGTGGAATTTGGGGACACCGTGATGAGCCCCGATCAGTCGGCTACGGGAATCGTGGACGTGCATTCCAATTCCGACAAAGTGTCGGCCTTTGATGGGACCCCGTACAACACCTGGTAACGTTCCGCCCGCCCTGTAAGAGCGTGCTTGGGCGGGCATAGTTCTGGTACCAGATCTTCCGGTGGGACCGCGGCGCAAAGTGAGCAATGTTGTGCCGGCTAAATCTGCAGGTTAACCATACCCCGGAGCCTTCGAGCCCAATGCTGCTCGGCACGGAGCTGCTCGGGTTAGTAGGAACTTTGAGGCGCAAGATCGCTTCCTAAAGATAGCCCCCAATACAGGCGGCTTCGATCTGGCCTGTAGCACTCCGGATTGTGTTGCCGTCAACACGTTCAGCCTAAACTCCAGAAGCCCTTCAAGAGATAAAAATTGGTTGCAGTCAGATTTGAACGGACAACCTTCGGTTAAATGCCCAACACGGTGGCTCGAGCTTGCTCCAGGTCCCGTTTCTTTCCGTACCGAAGTGCCACCCACACGCCCAGTGTCATGAAACCGAGCGGGGGGAGCAAAAGAACAACCACGCCTTTGCTGATGGCTCTTTGCCCATCCTTGGAAGTCGCCTTGGCTGTGCTGTAACACATGGAGCAAGCCTGGCTGAAAGCCGGCGTGGCCCCTAGGAAAAGGAAGGCGGCAAGGACGGCGGCGCGTACCTTCATTTCACTCCCAGCGAAATGATACGGAAAGCGTCGGGGAAAAAGATCATCATCAAAGCCAGGCAGGCGACCAGGGAGCACATGGTTAACCACTTCATGCGCGAGATTTCATACTTCATGTGCATGAAGTAGCCGATGATGAGAGCGGCCTTTATAAGCGACAAGCCCATCAAAATGGTCAGCATCCGCACGGGCTGCAAATTTTGATACGTCAAATAGACTTCGATGGCGGTCATTACCAACAGCGCGGCCCATACCAAGAAGAACTGAGACTTTCCGTGATGGCGGTGCTGTTCCGCAACCCGCTCGGCAATGGCCTGCTGAAACGCTTCCATGTCTTCAACTCCTAGAGAATCTTGGCGGACATCAAATACACCAACGGGAAAATGAACATCCACACCAGGTCCACAAAATGCCAGTACAATCCGGCAACTTCAACATCCGACGAGTCGTAGACCTTCGGCTTCAACCACAGGACGATGGAACAAACTATGGCCGCCAGCAGCAAAACGTGCGCTGCATGGTGGAACGGGCTGTACGAGGGCGTTCCCAACCACGCGGCCAGCCACAAGACCAGCAAAATGGGAATGAACTTGCGCCGCAGCGCGACCACGCCGAGATAAACGACCCCCAAGGTGACGTGGAGCATGTGCATGCCGGTGAGACCGAAGAATGTTGCGGGGAATTGCGGAACGGTCTTGGCCACATTCGCAAACTCACCCGTAGTTTCGCTTCCCGGCATCTGGGGAAACACGGGGAGGGTCAGACCCTCGGCGATCAGCTTGCTCCACTCCCTGCCGTGCAGGATTACGAAACCCAGGCCGCACGCCATAGTGGCCAGCAGCCACAGCTGCTGGGCTTTCGCGTCGCCCTGTACCGCCGCGCGCACCGCCAGCACCATGGTCAACGAACTCGTCAGCAAGAACGCCGTCATTATGGTGGCGTTCACTATACTCTCGGAATGGAACGGCGTCGGCCAGTTTGGCGTGGAGATCCGCCCGTAGCTGTACGCGTACAGTAAAGCCCCAAACGTCAGCGAGTCAGAAAGCAGGAACAGCCACATCCCAATTTTCTTGGAGTAGGTTCCAAACAGTGACGGCTCGTAAAGTGCCGGAATTTCGTGCGGCAGGGTCGCGTCAGCCATGGGCCTGGTCTCCTCCTTCCTGTGACGTCTAGTGCACAAACTCCAGCAAGCACAAAATGTAAACCCACAACACGGCCATGAAATGCCAATACCAGCCGGTTACATCCACCAGAATCGTTTGTGAATCGGCGGACCGGCGCAGGAGAGAAGCGAAGCCCGCGCTCAGCAGCGCCACCACACCGCCGAAAAGATGGACACCGTGCATGCCGGTCAATAAATACACAAAGGAGCTGCTGGGGCTGCTGGCCACGTAGAAACCGTTGGCTGCCAGTTCACGCCAGGCCATCCATTGGCCAGCCAGAAAGCTGAGGCCAAGCACCACCGTCAATGCCAGCCAGGACATTTCGCCCTTGGCATCTACGCTTACGCCTGGGATGGATGAGAACTGTACACACGCCTTGCGAGCCGCTTGGCGTCGCGCCAGTTCCATGGTGACGCTGCTGATCAGCAACACCACGGTGTTGAGGAGCAACAACCTAGGCAAGGGCACAGGAAACCAATCGTGAAGGAGCGCGTTGGTGCGCGGGTCGAGCGTGGGCAGGCCCTGGCGCACGATGTAGGCGCTAGTAAACGAAATGAAGATCATGGCGATTCCGCTCAAGCCCACGACTAGCCCGAGCCGGGCCCGCCGCAGCCGCGTGTCGAAGAAGGGCGAACCGAAATCGTCACCGCGGTCGTGGAGCGGCGGCAGAACGCCGTTTCCTCCCGTGCTGGTTCTGGGATCGTCGATCGAAACGGTCGGGGTGTAACTGGCCATAAGAGTCTAGTGTGCCACCACGGTTGTAGGATCCGTCTGCATCACGTAATCGCGAGGAGCGCCCGGCACGCCGTACTCATAGGGGCCGTTGTACACCACCGGCGTGTGCCCGCCGAAATTGTCGTGC
Organism: Candidatus Acidiferrales bacterium; assembly: GCA_955651735.1. Lineage (GTDB taxonomy): Bacteria > Acidobacteriota > Terriglobia > Acidiferrales > UBA7541 > Acidiferrum. The sequence continues at coordinate 5,013 of CATPAM010000048.1, forward strand.
GGAGGCGGCGTCGCGGTGGTCCACTCCAGCGTGGTGGCTTCCCAGGGATTATCGCTCGCTTTTTTGCCGGCCTTCATGCTCCAGAACAGGTTGAAGATGAAGATGAGCTGCGAGGCGATGGTGACGAAGGCGGCAAAGGTGATGAACGTATTCAGCGGAATCAACTTCTCCAAATAATGCAGCTCGGTGAATTGAGAGTAGCGACGTGGCTGGCCTGCCATACCCGCATAGTGCATGGGCATGAAGATGCAATAGGTGCCCACGAAGGTCAGCCAGAAGTGCCACCGCGCCAGAGTCTCGTTCATCATGCGTCCGAACATTTTCGGGAACCAGTAGTAGGTGGCCGCAAAAATCCCGAAGATGGAAGCAACGCCCATGATCAAGTGGAAGTGTCCGGTCACGAAGGCCGTATCGTGCAACGGGATATCCAGTGTCGGTTGCGCCAGGAACGGACCGCTGATGCCGCCCGACACAAACAAGGAAACAAAGCCGATGGCAAACAACATGGGCGACGCCAAACGAATGCGCCCGCCCCACAACGTCCCGAGCCAATTGAAGGTCTTAATCGCGGAAGGCACGCCGATGGCCATGGTCATGATCGAAAAAGCGAAAGCCGAATACGGGCTCATGCCGCTCATAAACATGTGATGGCCCCAGACCATGAAGCCCAGCAACCCGATGGAGAGCATGGCATAAACCATCGCCTTGTATCCAAAGATCGGTTTCCGCGAAAACACCGACACCAACTGCGAGCACAGTCCCATCGCCGGCAAAATCGCAATGTAGACTTCGGGATGGCCAAAGAACCAGAACAAGTGCTGCCACAAAAGCGGCGAACCGCCCTTGTGCGCGACGATTTGCCCGCTAAACACCGTCAGCGGCACGTAGAAACTCGTGCCCGCGTTGCGATCCAACAGCAGCAGGATGCCCGCCGAAAAAAGTACGCCGAAGGCCAGGAGTCCCAGGATCGCGGTGATAAACCACGCCCAGCATGTCAGCGGCATGCGCATCATGGACATGCCCTTGGCGCGCATATCCAGTGTCGTGGTGATGAAATTCAGCGCGCTCATCAAAGCGCCAATGCAGAACAGGGCGATGCTGATCACCCACATGTCCGCGCCAGGACCTTCGCCGGGCCCCGCCGTCGGCACTGCGCTCAACGGTGGATAGCCAGTCCAGCCATGCAGCGG
>CATPAM010000049.1 GCA_955651735.1 Candidatus Acidiferrales bacterium
CTCTTGGAACTTCACCGTACAGCAGCAAATCCAGCCGTCTTTCGCGGTGGAAGTCGCCTATGTCGGCAATGTAGGCCGGCATTTGTATCTTAATCGCAATGAAAATCAAGCCGTGCCCGGACCCGGAGACTTTAATCTTCGTCGTCCGTTCCACAAATTCGGCCTCAGTCAGGCCGTCTATGATGTGTGTAATTGCGACAACTCTACGTATCAAAGCCTGCAGTTGAAAGTTCAGAAGCGAGTCTCGCGCGGGATGGATTTTCTGGCCACTTACACGTGGTCCAAGGCGCTGACCAACGGAGAAGGCGGTTATAATTTCTCCGACAACTACAACGTTCGCAATGATCATGGGCCGGCGTCGTTCGACCGCACGCATGCCTTCACGCTGATCCACAATTGGGATCTGCCGTTTGGCAAGGGCCGGCGCTATCTTGCAACAACTTCGAAGGTCGTCGATGCGGTGGCCGGAGGATGGCGTTTCAGCGGCATCACGACGATATATTCAGGGCTCGCTTTCACGCCGACCCTTTCGAATGCTCCATCGGTCAACGCCGACTTCAACTACGTCCGCCCCGACATCATCGGCAATCCGCATCTTTCTCATCCAAGTGCCGCGCTTTGGTTCGATCCAGCCGCTTACACCCAGCCGCAAACCCCCTTCCGCAACGGGAACGCCGGGAAGGGAACGCTGCGCGGTCCCGGCCTTACAGTATTCAATCTTTCGCTGGCTAAGGAATTCCTCATTACCGAGGGCAAGACTCTAGAGTTACGGTGGGAGAATTTTAATGCCTTCAACCATGTAAATCTGGGTTTACCGGGGAACCAGGTAGATACGTCCAGCGCTGGCCAGATCACCTCGACATCAAACCCCATGCGCCAAATGCAGTTGGGCTTGCATTTCCGTTTCTAAAAGCGCGCCTCAGAAGTTACGAGCGGGGCGCCGGAATACTCCGGCTGCAATTTTTCGTTCTTTATAACTGACTTAGCCGCACCATGTTGACACTTGCCATATTGGCCGTCACTTTAACCTCCGGGACCGCGTGCTCACCACTCAGTGTGAGCCAACCTGTCGGCAACTACATCACCCCGGGTGTGCTAGGTGACCTCCCCTATCATGACGGCCTGACCCTGGATGCCTATGCTCCAGAAGGCGAGCCGCGCCCCTCGGCAGTTATCATTCACGGGAGTTACGGGGACAAACGGACTCACCTGACGCAACTGTTTGAGCCCCTCCGACGCGCAGGTTTCGCCTGGTTCTCGGTCGACTACCGTAATCGTGAGGATGTTGAAACAGCCATTCAATTCATCCGTTGCCCCGGCCGATTTAACATTTCGAGCGCTATGTTTCTAATTGGGGAAGACACCGGCGGTGAGATAGCTCTTGAACTTGCGGCGGCCGGCGGTTTTCAAGGCGTCGCAACCTTCGGAGTCAAGCTGAGTGAGCAATTCGCTACAGGCATTCTTGCTAATAAAGACCAGACGCGTCGCGTGCTTCCTGCTGTGCCTGTGCATATGTTTCACGGTACCAACGATGATGAGTCCCCGTCCGTTCGAGCTCAGGCGATCTGTAAGGAAATGTCTAGTTGCGTCTTTCATGCCGTGGCTGGTGGTACGCACCAGTTTGAAAATTGGCATCCGGATGAATGGGCATGGAAAGAGGATTTGACGGCTTGGCTGCGCGGCGGTCGCCGCGGTCTGTGGAAAGACATCGTCTATGCGCGCCCCGCCGGTCGCGATCTGTTGATGGACGGTTACATTCCAGAAGGAAACGGCCCGTTTCCGGCGGCCATAATCGTCCACGGCGGTGGATGGGAAGCTGGTGACAAGGTCACCTATGTTTCCCCTATTTTTGAGCCGCTGGCACGGTCCCGGATCGCCTGGTTTTCCATGGATTACAGACTGACACCCTACGTTCACGTCCCCGATCAGCTAGAAGATGTGCGTTCCGCAATTCGCTTTGTACGCCAGCATGCCGAGCGTTTTCACATCGACCCGAAACGTGTGGCTCTGATTGGGGAATCGGCCAGCGGACATTTGGTGGCTCAGGTGGTTTCGGAGCCTTGTCCTGATTGCGAAGCTCAAGCAGTGGTCTCGTTCTACGGGGTGTACGACTTAACTAATTGGTCGCACGGAGAAGAATGGCAGCGACAGACGCTTGAGCGTATTTTGGGCGACGTGCCGGCAGAAACAGCGGCACGCTATTCGCCGATCGAACATGTCGCGATTAGCCTGCCACCGATGCTGCTCATTCAAGGAACCGAGGATGAACTGTATAAAGGCACTCTCGAATATGCGGCCCGGCTGAAGAAAACCGGTGCTCACTTTGAATTGCTTCTGCTGGAAGGCGCACCGCACGGCATGGAGAACTGGGAGGGCCATCCCGAGTGGGCCTTCTACAAGCAACGACTAGTACAGTGGTTATGGTCCATTTTCGAGCGCCGATAATCTTAGGTTTCAATCGAACGGTCCTTCGAGGCGAGTTGTACCGGTTACCTTTTTGAATGACGATAGCAGTAAAGCACGCGCTAACCCGGAGAGGAGTCCAACTTCGTGATAAA
>CATPAM010000050.1 GCA_955651735.1 Candidatus Acidiferrales bacterium
GCCTTGTATTGCGGCGCCGCTGACGCTGAAAAATGACGGAAAATTTGAGCTGCGCGGCTGGGAAGGCAGTTACCTGGTGAACGGTCAGTGGGTAGAACTGTCCGATTCCTCGGTACGTTCACGAGCCAAAATCGAGCCCGGACACAAGATTGTGTTTCGCTACCACGGAAAACATGGCTGGTGCGAAATGATCTATGAGCGGCGGCTCGCGGAGCTGGGCAAGACTTCGCTGAGCTAGCGGTCGATTGTATTCCTCTCAATTATCGTTCAGACGTGGAAGTGTTTTCGAGCGGGGCGTCGTATGCGGCCGCGGCGATTTCGCCGAGGGCTTGTCCGGCGACGGCCTGCGCGGCATCGGGGTCGAGCGGCAGCGACACGTGATTCACGTATGCGGCGAACACGAGTTTTTGGCCGCTGGCCGTGATTACGTAGCCGGCTAACCCCTTGCCGTTCAGCATCACCTTTCGATTCAGCCGATCCTCCGAGTCGAACGTCCCGGTTTTTGCGAATACGTGTCCTGCGCCCGGATTGGCGGTCTGAATTTTGACAAGCGTTCCGTCTTTGCCGAGGACCGGTAGCGCTTTGAAGAGGATGGGGTAGTCGGGGCGGGTGGCCCAGTAGGCGAGGTAGCTGCAGATGAAGTCGGGGGTAAAGAGATCGGCCCAGTCGCCGCCGGCGCCGTCGCCCTGGGAGATGGCGGAGGGATCGAGCATGGCTTCTTGCAGAAAGGCGCGCTCGGTTGCAAAGCCGGCTTGCAGGGGATCCTTGGTGTTTTTTGCAACCAGGGCCCCGAGCAGGTAAGGTCCCATGCCGGCGTGAAGGTTTTGGCTGACTTTCAGCGTGACCTTGATTTCTTCCGCGAGCGGGAGGGAAACATGTTCGGCGATTTGATTTTGCGGAATGTACAGACGCGCGAGCGCGGGGAAATCGGGAGCGGTTGGATGTTTCGGCGGCTTGATCAGGACGCCGGCTGCGGAAAGCGCTTCGGTGAGCACGGTCTTGGCAAATGCGGCGGTCGTGGGCTGCGAGCCGAGAGGTATGGTGCCGGTGACGATCACGCGGACAGAGCCGTCGAGATTTGTGACCGGATCGGAAATATCGAAGTCGGATTTGGAGGCAGCGGGGCCGGTAGTCACGCGGCTGACGAACTTGACGTAAGAGGTCTGCGGCACGGTGATGAGAGTAGCGCCATCGCCTGATTTGGCGGCAGGGGCGAGCGTGAGATCGATGATATTGTCGTTGACCATGATCGAGGACATCACGACGTTGGTGCCGCCTTCGCGAGGACCGTCGGGGAACAGGCTGGTGTCGACGAGGATTCGGCCGTCGATTTTGCGGACGCCTTTGGCGGCGACGTCCTTCGCGAGCTGCTTGATAACCGTTAGCGGATCGCCATCAACGGCGGGGCCGTTGTAGGAGTGATCTTCATCGACGAAGGCCAGCGTACCGTCGGGGCGAATGCGATTCGAGAGATTGGGGTCGCCGCCCGCGACCAGGACGAGATCGCCCTTGAGCTTGCCGTTTTTGTCGATCGGAGCGGTGCGATAGATGCGCGTGTGAAAGCGGTAGTCCGCGCCGAACTTGGCGAGCACGGTGCCTTCGGTCAGCAGCTTGGTGGTGGAGGCGGGTACAAAGAGCTTACTGGAGTTGAGCGAATAGAGAACTTTGCCGGTGTCGAGCGAGACGAATTTGATTCCAAAGTTGGCGTGCGCGAATTCGGGGCGGTTCATCACTTTCTGAAGGCGTTCCGCCAGTGTCGCAGAGGATTGCGCGCGAACAAGCTTCCTATGTGCCGGCAGAAGCAGCAGGGCTATAACGGCGCAACACACGAACAACCTTCGGGCGAGATTTTGCAAGACACGCTCCTCCAGGACCGTTACCGGCGGTCTACCGAACCTGCTTTTCGCTGAACTGTAGCTTCTCGAACGGCACATTCAAGATCGGGTACTCGCGCCAATCCTTGAAATCGAAATGCCACCATTCGTGCTCGTACACGGTGAAGCCTTCGGGCTCCATGGCCCAGCGCAGCAGGTCGCGATGCCAGCGCTGCAGCGAAGTTCCGCCGGGATACTCGGGGAACGAACGCGGGGACATCTCGTCGTAGGTGCCGGGCATCTGGGTCGGCTTGCCGGTTTTGAGGTCGTAGAGCGTGAGATCGACGGCGCAGCCGCGATTGTGTCGAGAACCCTGGGCGGGATCGGCGACGAAGATTTTGCCTTCGGGCGGCGTGGCGTCCCAGAAGATTTTGGTTACGTACCATGGGCGATAGGCATCGTGGATGAGCAAGGCGTAGCCCAGCGGCTTGAGTCGAAGCAGTGCGCGCAGCAGGGCGTCCGCGGCGGGGCGCTGGAGAAAGGCGCGGGCTTGCGTGTAGACCGGCGTGCCGAGGAAATCGTTGGCGGTGGCGTAGCGAATATCAAGATGTACGCTGGAGTCGAGGGACGTCAGGTCGATGAGGTCGGGGTCTCGGAATTGGCCATCCTCATGAGGAGGCGAGGCAGCCAGCGCATCCTGGCGAAGGTCTTCCATCGAGCTAGAGAGTTGAATACGGAAGACCTGGCCTTCTTCCGGGCCAAGCGTGCGGCGTGGAAACGTGATGTCGCCGAGGGAAATGCTTACGGCATGGCCATTTAGCTCTCCGCCAAAGTAAACGGGCAATGGCGGGCCCGCCGGCCTGGTGAGCGTGAAAGTCCCGGCAGCTGCGCGTTGCAAGCTGATTTCTGCAGCATCATTTTCGCGCAGCACCAACTTGCCAGATTTTTCGAAGACCATCAATGAGGCTTGTTCTGGACCGTACTCGCCAATTAGTGGTCTCCATGCCCTTGGGATGTCAGCGGGTTTATGGCCGGGAAAAGCGAATGGGGCGATTTGCGCAAAGCCGCACGCGGCGAAAAAAGAAATGGACAGCGCGAAAGGAGTGATGGAGAAAATCAGGGAAGAAATTTTCGAGCGGTCTCTCAAGCAGCGGGAAATTTGTTCCATAGAACGACGAACATGATAGCTGACTGTTGGACGTTTCGAGACGAAATAGTGAGAGCTGATTTCGCAGGTGAAAGCTAACTGGTATACCAGCGAAAGCCTTTGCGCTGCTCTTCGGCGATTTCCTTGAGGAGAGCGAGGGTGTGCGGGCGGCGATAGTGCGCGCAGGCGGCGAGAAGGGCGTTCAGCAAAGAAATGGGAGCGACGTAGGAGGCGCCAAAGGAAGTGGACTCCGTCGAGGCGATGAAAAGTTCGTCGCATTCGCGAGCGAGGGGGGAAAGGTAGGTGTCCGACACGCCGATGCAGTAGGCGCCGTGAGCGCGCGCCTGCTGAACTCCTTCGACGGTTTGGCGAAGACCGCGGCGGAAGGTGATAGCCACAGCGAGATCCTGTTTGGTGAGGGTGCGAACTAGGTGCGTGATGCGGCCCGCGGAGGTGGCGGAAAATATGGGCAGCCCAAGAAGACTGATTTGATATTCCAGGTATTCCGCGAGCGTGGCGGCCAAGTCGCTGGCGAGAAGGAGAATGCGGCGCGCCTCGTAGAAACGTTTGGCCAAGGCGGCAAGGCGCTGCGCGTCGAGGCTGTTTTTCAATCCCTGCAGATTCTTGAGGTCTTGACTGAGTGAATCACGCACGTAGGCAGGCATGTTGGAATCGCGGCTGCCGGCTTGCATGGTGTCAAGCGAAGTGGCGAAGGCGAGGGAGAGTTCGTGCAAGTGATGCTGAAATTCGCGATAGGTGGAAAAGCCGAGTCCCCGGACGATGCGCACGACCGTGGCGGGGTCGGTGTGCAAGCGCTTGGCCACGGCGCGAACGCTGAGGAGCACATATTCGCGAGGATGTTCGAGGATGGGGCGAATCACTTCCTGGCGCTTGGCGCTGAGCTGCTCAATGCGCTCGGGAAGATTGATGACCGATGCCTGCGTGTGCGCGGTGGGTTTTTTCATGCGCCGAGAGAATTGCGCAAAACGATTTGCGTGTCAACGCCACGCGCGGCGATTTGAGAAGAATGTCCCAAATGTTCCGGCTATTTCTCCGAGGCTGCCGCCTTGGTGGCAAGGCCGGGAGCGACAATTGGCTGAAGGAAGGGCATCATGGCCCGAAGCTTGGGGCCGAGCTGCTCGACGGGATGGGTTTGCTCGCGGTGCCGCGTTGCCAAAAAGTTGGGGCAGCCTTTTTCGTTTTCCTCAATCCATTTTTTGGCGAAGCTGCCGTCGCGGATTTCGGAGAGAATCTTGCGCATTTCCTCGCGGGTCTTCTGGGTGATGATCCTTGGGCCCGCGGAGTAGTCTCCCTGTTCGGCAGTGTCGCTGACCGAATAGCGCATGTAGCTGAGGCCACCGCGATAGATCAGGTCGACAATCAGCTTCAATTCGTGCAGGCATTCAAAGTAGGCGACCTCGGGTTGGTACCCTGCATCCACCAGGGTCTCGAACCCGGCTTTGATCAATTCGCTGACGCCGCCGCAAAGAACTGCTTGCTCGCCGAAGAGGTCGGTCTCGGTTTCTTCGGTGAAGGTGGTTTCGAGGACGCCGGCGCGCGTGCAACCGAGCCCTTTCGCGTAGGACAGAGCGAGCGCTTTGGCGTTTCCGGAAGCGTCCTGCTCGACAGCGAGGAGCGCGGGCGTGCCGCCGCCTTCCGTGAATACTTCGCGAACGCGATGGCCGGGGGCCTTGGGCGCGATCATGGAGACGTCCACCGATGCAGGCGGTTTGATCGAGCCAAAGCGAATATTGAAGCCGTGCGCAAACATCAGCGTCTTGCCTGCAGTGAGATGCGGCGCAATGGAGTCGCGATAGAGCTTGGGTTGTTTGGTGTCCGGCGCAAGAATCATGATCACGTCGGCCCAGGCTGCGGCTTCGGCGGGCGTGTTAACGGTCAAGCCTTCTTTTTGTGCCTTGGAAGCGGAAGCGCTGCCGGGCTGCAGGCCGACGCGCACGGAGACGCCACTGTCGCGAAGGTTCAGGGCATGCGCGTGACCCTGCGAACCGTAGCCGATGATCGCGACCTTCTTGCCTTGAATCAGGCTAAGATCCGCGGAATTGTCGTAATAGAGATTTGCCATTCTTTTCCTTTCCAGGTTGAGGAATCTTAGCTTGCTTTCACTGCAGGTTCTGTTTCCGCGCCATTCGGTGGCGCTCCGGGAGGACGCAGCAGGTCGCTGCCGCGAGTCATAGCGATGCGGCCGGTGCGCGCCATTTCCAGAACGCCAAAGGGGCGAAGAACTTCGAGGAGGCCGTCGATCTTGTCCACCGTGCCGGAGACTTCCAGGATGAGTGACTCCGGTGCGACATCAATGACGCGAGCGCGGAAGACTTTTATTAGCTCCATCAAATGAGGACGCGATTGCTGGTCGGCGGACACTTTGATGAGCGCGAGGTCGCGCTCGAGCAAGGAACGCTCGGAGATGTTTTCCGCGAGCAGCACATCGACGAGCTTTTCGAGGCTGGCTTCGAGGCGATGCGCGCCCTTTTCGTCGGTGTGGGCGACGATGGTCATGCGCGCAATCTCTTCGTTTTCCGTGGGGCCAACCGTCAGCGAATCGATGTTAATGGCCAGACGGCGGGCCAGCGAAGCGACGCGGTTCAGGACGCCGGGCTTGTTCTCGACATAAGCGACAAGTGTCTGCATAAATCCTCGATCATGGCTCCGTAGCTGTTTCCACGAGGGGGCTGTCCGGCCGGCGAATCATTTCGTGCAGTGCGCCGCCTGCGGGCACCATGGGATACACGGAGTCTTCTTGCTCCACGCGAAAATCGATTAGCACGCTCTCTGCCGATTCACGGGCAGAACGAATCGTGGGAGTGACATCGGCTCGGGAGGTAATGCGTTCGCCGCGAATGCCGAAGGCGTTTGCGAGCGCAGCAAAGTCCGGCGCCACGAGCGGAGTGGCGACGTAGCGCTTGTCGTAGAAAAACTCCTGCCACTGGCGAACCATTCCGAGGAAGCCATTGTTGATGATGGCGATGTTGATTTTGATTTTTTCCTGGACGATGGTGGCCAGCTCGCACATGGTCATTTGAAAGCCGCCGTCGCCGACCACCACCCAGACATCGGATTCGGGCTTGGCGAACTTTGCGCCGATAGCGGCGGGCAGCGCGAAGCCCATAGTACCGAGACCACCGGAGGTCACCAGCGTGCGCGGCTGATTGTGATGGTAATACTGCGCTTCCCACATCTGGTGCTGGCCGACGTCAGTGACCACGATGGCTTCGCCGCGCGTTTCTTTCCAGAGATCGTTGATGACGTGGGCGGCGTAGAGATGGCCATTGTCGGGCAGGCCTTGGATGTCGCGCACGGCGGAGTCGCCTTTTAATTCGCGGATGTGGCCCAACCAGTCGCCGCGTTCGCGATGTTCCAAACGCGGGAGAAGCTGTTCAAGGACCTCACGCGCATCCCCGATGAGAGCAGCGTCCACTTTCACGTTCTTGTTGATCTCGGAGCGATCGATTTCGATGTGAATCTTGCGGGCTTCTTTGGCGTAAGTGCGCAAATCGCCGGTGACGCGGTCGTCAAAGCGCATGCCGACGGCGATGAGCAAATCAGCTTCTTGAATAGCGTGATTGACCCATGCTTCGCCGTGCATGCCCATCATGCCGAGGTTAAGGGGATCGCTGGCGGGGAAGCAGCCGATGCCAAGGAGGGTCATAGCCACGGGCAGATTGCCGGCATGGACGAACTGGTCGAAGACGCGCATCGCGCCGGACACCATGATCCCATGGCCGGCGAGGATCAGCGGGCGCTTGGCATTATTGAGAAGCTCCACAGCGCGCTCAAAATCCGCCGGCTCATAGTTGATGCGCTGGCGCTTGGGCGGCAGCTTCGGAGCGGAAGCTTCCCAGTTGAAATCGCAAGAAGCCTGTTGCGCGTCCTTGGTGATATCGACGAGCACCGGGCCCGGTCGGCCGGAATTCGCAATCACGAAGGCTTCGCGAACGGTGCGTGCGATGTCCTCGGCGCGAGAGACGACCACATTGTGTTTGGTAATCGGCATGGTGATGCCGGTTATGTCGATTTCCTGGAAGGCATCGGAGCCGAGCAGTTTGCTGCTGACTTGGCCGGTAATGCAAACGACGGGCGAGGAATCGAGCATAGCTGTGGCGATGCCGGTGACCATGTTGGTTGCGCCAGGGCCCGAGGTGGCCATAGCCACGCCTACGCCGCCGCTGGCTCGCGCGTAGCCGTCGGCCATGTGCGTGGCACCTTGTTCGTGGCGCACGAGAATGTGGTGGAGCTTGGATTTGCCAAGTGCGTCGTACACCGGGAGAATGGCTCCGCCTGGATAGCCAAAAATGTGGCGCACGCCGAGCTTGGTCAGCGATTCGCAGAGAATTTCTGCTCCGGTGAGCTTCATGATGTCCTCGAGACAGTTTGTGCTGCGGTTGAAAACGACTTGGGTACTGCGGTAATGGCGCCCAATGAGGCAGACGAGACGAGCAAAGCATATTTCGCCATCACACCGCTGGTGAAGCGGGGCTGAGGCGCCTTCCAAGTGGAGAGGCGGCGCTGGATTTCGGCATCGGTGAGCTTAACGTTGAGCGTCCGCTTGGGGATATCGAACGCGATGCTATCGCCATCGTTTATTGCTGCGATGGGGCCGCCATTCGCGGCTTCAGGCGCGACATGGCCGGCCATGAATCCGTGCGTGGCGCCTGAGAAGCGGCCGTCGGTCAGCAGCGCGACGGAATCGCCGAGGCCCGCGCCGACCAGGGCCGCAGTTACCTGGAGCATCTCACGCATTCCTGGTCCGCCCTTCGGTCCTTCGTAGCGGATCACAACGACGTCGCCAGCCTTGATGCTTCGGTCCTCGACGGCGGCAAACGCGGCTTCTTCATCATTGAAAACTCGCGCCGGCCCGCTGAAAGTTTGCAGGTTGTGGCCTGCGACCTTAATGACGCAACCTTCCGGGGCGATATTGCCCTTCAAGATGACCAGTCCGCCCGTGGGTTTGAGGGGAGAATCGAGCTTGCGCACGACTTCTTGTTTCTCCGATTCCTTGGCTGCCGCTGCTTCTTGCGCGAGCGTGCGCCCGGTGACGGTGAGGCATTCTCCATAAAGCAATTTGCCTTCGAGCATGCGCTTGGCCACCAGCGCAGTGCCTCCGGCAGCATAGAGATCGGTCGCCACAAAGCGGCCGCCCGGCTTCAGGTCCGCCAAGATCGGAACGCGAGAGCTAATGCGATCGAAATCGTCAATGGAGAGGGGAATTTTCGCTTCGCTGGCGATGGCCAGGAGATGAAGGACGGAATTGGTGGAACCGCCCGTGGCGGCGACGCCCGCGATGGCGTTTTCGATGGCCGATTTGGTGATGATTTTGGAAGGGGTGATATCGCGGCGCAGAAGGTCCATAACCATTTCGCCTGCGCGATAGCCGGCGTTGCCCTTTGCGGCATTGGTGGCGGGAACGCTGGACAATCCCATCGGCGCGATGCCCAGAAATTCGCAGACCAGCGCCATGGTGTTTGCCGTGAACTGGCCGCCGCACGCGCCGGCTCCGGGACACGCGGCGGTTTCCAGGGATTTGAGTTGCGCGTCGGTGATTCCTCCGCGTGCGTGCTTCCCAATCGCTTCATAAACGTCCTGAATGGTTACGGCGTGGCCCTCAAAGTGGCCCGGGGCGATGGAGCCTCCGTAGAGAATGAGTCCGGGAATGTTGAGTCGTGCCAGCGCCATAACGCCGCCAGGAATGGTCTTGTCGCAGCCGACCAAAACGATTAGCGCATCGAACAGGTTGCCACGCGAAACCAGCTCAATGGAGTCCGCAATCACTTCGCGGCTCACCAGCGATGTACGCATCCCTTCCGTACCCATGGTGATGCCATCTGAAATCGAGACCGTATTGAATTCGAGTGGCGTGCCACCGGCGGCGCGAATGCCGGCCTTTACGTGCTCAGCGAGCTCGCGCAGGTGGTAGTTGCAGGGCCCGATCTCGATCCAGGTGTTGGCTACGCCGATCAGCGGCTTGGCGAAGTCCTCATCGCCAAGCCCGGAGGCGCGCAGCATGGCACGAGCACCGGCGCGATTGGCACCATCGATCAAAGTGTGGCTGCGTGGTTTTGGCGCCGGCTGTGTCACTCCGAGTCTCCTTGGTTCTTCGTTGTTTTACGGACCGACGTTGGAGCAAGCGATCACATTCCATCACACCAGGACGCGTGACACGCCTCTCCACCGCGGAAAACAGCATAAGCGGAACAGCGACAATTAGTCAAATTAATACTAGTATGCGTTACGATAAATTCGATTAATTAGAGCAATTTTCTGCACTCACCCGTTGGGCATCTTTGACAAAGAAGACGGCATCTTTACTTGAGGGAGCGCGGAAACGTCGGCAAGACAGGAATTTAACAATTTTTTTGACGTCGCCTGTGTATCTCCTTGGCAAGCCGGCAATCTAAGGGAACAATATCTTTTGTGCGACGAGATCCGGCCGGGGCAGGGTGCCCTGAGGGGAAGGACCGGCAAGGAGTTGGATGAGCAAGAACACGGACGTGTTCATAATTGGCGGAGGCCCGGCCGGGCTCGCCGCCGCGATAGCTGCACGCCAA
>CATPAM010000051.1 GCA_955651735.1 Candidatus Acidiferrales bacterium
AAGAACGGGCGCGGCTACGTGGCCGCGGACCGCAACTACGACGAGGACCTGCCGATTGGCTACATTCCGGTCGACTCCGTGCACTCTCCCGTGCGCAAGGTCAACTATTCGGTGGAAGCGGCGCGCCTTGGACAGATGACCGACTACGAGAAGCTGATGATCGAAGTGTGGACTAATGGCGCCATTACGCCGCAGGACTCGATTGGACTGGCGGCCAAGCTGGTCAAGGACCACATGAGCATCTTCATCAACTTCGAGGAGCCTTCGGAGATCACCGAGCTTCCGGCAGAAATCGCCAACGATCCGCGCCTCGAGCACCTGGACCGTTCGGTCGAGGAGTTGGAGCTTTCCGTGCGCTCGTACAACTGCTTGAAGAACGCGAATATTCAAACCATTCGCGAGCTGGTGCAGAAGAGCGAAAACGAAATGCTGAAGACCAAGAACTTCGGCCGCAAGTCGCTCAACGAGATCAAAGATATACTGACCAAGATGGGCCTCAGCCTGGGCATGAAGTTCGACGAGCACGGCCGGATTATCTGGCCGCCGCTGCCGAGCCAGACAGCGCCGCCGGCCAGCACGGAAGACACGGTGGGGCTGTAAGCGATCAAGAGCCGGCTGTTTACAGTTCAAGTAAAGCTTCGGCCGACATGACTGGGACAGGATAAGACGATGCGACATCTGAATTCGGGATCGAAGCTGGGACGCAATCCGTGGCATCGCCGCGCGACGCTGCGGAACCTAGTGACCAATTTGTTCGAGCACGGGCGGATCACCACTACGCTGACGCGCGCGAAAGCGGCGCGGCCAGTGGCGGAGAAGATGATTACGCTGGGGAAGCGCGACACGCTGCAATCGCGGCGGCAAGCGGCTTCCTACATCATGACGCCGGGCGTGACGCAGAAGTTGTTCAGCGAGATCGCGCCGAAGTTTGCAGACCGGGCGGGAGGCTACACGCGCATAATTCCCGCCGGGATTCGCGTCGGCGACGGAGCGAAGGTGGCCATCCTGGAACTGGTCGGCTACGAGCTCAAGCGCAAGGAAAAGAAAGAGAAAACCAAGAAGGAAGAGGCGGTCGAAGCCAGCAGCCAGAAATAGCTTTCAGCCGCCAGCTTTCGGCGCGCAAGGCTGAAAGCCTCGAGGCAGCAGATTCAGAAGCCCGTTCTGGTTTACCGGGGCGGGCTTTTATTTTGTTGAGATGAAACAAGCGGACAGCCCGCACGACCAGAGGCAAACGCGATGGTCAATTGCGGCTTGCGGCATGCCGGTGTATATTGCCCGGCGGCCTGATGAGCAGTCTGGGAGGGCCCTCTTTTGCTTCTCGTAGACCTACCGCCTTCCTGTCCATCTAAAACCAAAATCCTTCCATCAGGCAGGTAGCAAAGAAATTCCGGGAAAGGAGGGAGACGAGAACGCAGCCTCGCACTACGATGGCGTTCTTGCTCTCCACCTCAAATCATGCGTAACCCGCGTGTGAGTTATATTGCTATTCTACTAGCGCTCGCTCCCAGGCTTTGCGCCGCACAAAATCAGCCTCCACAATTCCGGCTGCCGACCTTTGCCACTCCGGTCCGCTACAGCGTCAATCTCACGGTGATCCCAGACAAGGACACCTTCACGGGGACCGTGGACATCGACCTCAATTACAGAGAGGCTAGTTCCGTCCTCTGGCTCAACGCCGAAAAGATTACAGTAAAGGCCGCCGCATTGACCTCTGGTGCGCGAACGCTTCCCGCCAAGGTGATCTCCGAGCCGAAAGATCTGGTCGGTTTTTCCTTCGACAGCCCGGTGCCTCCGGGACCGGCTAAGTTCCATGTCGAGTACGAAGGTCTGATCAGCCGCAAGGACATGCAGGGGATCTTTCAGGTCAAGGATGGCGATCACTGGTACATCTATTCTCAGTTTGAAAACATCGCCGCGCGCCAAGCGTTTCCTTGTTTCGATGAACCCTCATTCAAGGTGCCGTGGCAGGTCACTTTGAATGTTCCCAAGGATGATGGCGCGTTCTCCAATACACCAGTGCTTTCTGAAACCAGCGGGGATGACGGCATGAAGACGGTAAGGTTCACTGAAACCAAGCCACTGCCAAGTTACCTAGTGGCCATTGCCGTTGGCCCGATGGATATCGTTCCGGCGGGCCACGCTGGCGCGAATAAGACGGAGATTCGCATCATCGTGCCGCGGGGCCGAAGTCGAGAGGCCCAATATGTCGCCGGCGCCACTCCCGACATTGTGAACCTGCTCGAAAAATATTTCGGCATTCCCTATCCGTACGAAAAGCTCGACGCGGTGGCCATTCCTTTGGCTGGCTATGCCATGGAACATCCCGGTCTGGTCACGTACGGGTCCGGATTCTTCCTTGTCAAGCCAGAAGAGATTACGTTGGAGTGGAAACGCATTCCCACCAGTGTGATCGCTCATGAATTGGCACATCAGTGGTTCGGCGATTTGGTCACTACCGCCTGGTGGGACGACATTTGGCTGAACGAAGGCTTCGCTTCGTGGATGGCCAACAAAATCTTCAACCAGTACCACCCCGACTGGAAGATGAATCTTCGTGAATTAGACGGCTACCAGGGCGCGATGGGCACCGACGAACTCGTCAGCTCCCGCAAGGTGCGGCAACCTATCCTCTCCGACGACGACATCGCCAACGCTTTCGACAACATCACCTATAACAAAGGCTCGGCCCTCCTGAACATGTTTGAGTCCTACATGGGCCCGGAAAAGTTTCAGGAAGGGATTCGTCGTTATCTCCACAAGTATGCATGGGGAAACGCAACGTCAGCGCAGTTCCTTGAGGCTCTGGGCGGCAGCGATCAGGGTGTTGGCCGTGCATTCTCGACATTTCTTGATCAGGCCGGCGTTCCGTTGCTAACCGTTCGGCTCGAGTGCAGCGGCGGAAGCGCGAAACTGCAACTCTCCCAACAGCGCTTCCTCCCTCGCGGCTCTCAGGGCTCAGCCAATCAGAGTTGGAACATCCCGGTCTGCATCAAGTATCCCGCAGGGTCGGAAGACCAGCGATCATGCACTCTGATGACCAGCACCACCGAAACGGTGAATTTGGCGAAGGCCAAGGGATGCCCGAATTGGACCTATGCGAATGCTGATGCAGCGGGCTATTACTGCGTCCGCTATCAAGATGGAATGCTCAATTCTCTTCTAAAGGACGACAAGGCGCTTTCTTTGCCCGAGCGGGTCGGCTTGATCGGCGATATCGCGGCTCTCACCCAGGGCTACGTACCAGTCGGAGAAGCCATGGCTCTGGTGCCCAAGTTCGCGCATGATCCCGATCGCTCCGTGGTGACGAAAACTTTGCGGATTGTCGGTGACCTTGACGACCATTTAGTTCCCGACAATCTTAAGCCCAACTATCGCCGCTACATGTCCGACCAGTACAAGCAACGTGCCCAGCAATTGGGCTGGAAAGCAAAACCGGGCGAGGATGATGACAGCCGCTTGCTGCGTCCTGGAATCGTCGGCGTCGTTGCCGACCAAGCGGAAGACCCCGGGTTCATCGAAGAAGCAAAGAAGCTAGCGCTCGCCTGGCTCGAGGATCACAGAGCTGTGGATCCAGACATGCTAGATACTGTCCTCAAGATCGCCGCACGCCATGGGGATCGCTCGTTATTCGATCGCCTTCGCGGCCAAGCCAAGAAGGAAACAGACGAAACTCCGAGGGGTTCGCTACTCTCCGCAATGGGCTCGTTCAGCGACCCTGCCATTACCAGAGTGGCCCTCCCCATCATTCTGACGGATGAATTCGACAATCGTGAATCGCTCGCAATTCTCATCGGTGCCGTGGCGTTGTCCCAGACACGAGACGTTGCTTACGACTTCGTCAAACAGAACTGGGATGCGCTGGTCGCCAAGCTGCCCACAGACTTCGGCGCCTTTCTTCCCTATGTGGCAAGAAATTACTGTGACCCCCAGCACCGGGCGGACGCAGAAGCATTTTTCAAGGATCGCTCGACGAAGTACGCAGGCGGACCTCGCATCCTGAGTCAGGTGCTCGAAAGCATCAGCATCTGTGCCGCGAACAAAGACGCCAGTCAATCGAGCGTTGCGGAGTTTCTGAAAAACTACTGATTGCCGGCCTGGTTCAATCCTATATACCTCGCCAGTGGCTGGCCAGCGACTAGCCGTAATACCCATTCCCCAAATGTTTTTCATAAGTGTTGATTCCAAAGGAGTTGGAAGGAAACATAATTGATGCGCAGAACTTCGCATTTGCGCCTGGTCCCGGAGCCATGTATGGCGGGGACGCTCTTCTCTTTGGGGATGATCCTGTCTCTGAAAAGAAAAAGCGGGAGAGGGCTCCCGCAGTCAAGGCGCACCGAAGGGTTACGGTAAGTCAAGGGGGATTCCGGTGGAGTAACAGAATCGCCGTTGGCCCTCAGCGGCAGAGGGCGTCGAGTTGGTCGTAGGGCTTTTCGGCGTGCGGGGGCAGGTTGATGATGTGCTTGGCTTCGAGCATTTGGTCGAGGAAGGTGCCACCGTCCTTCAAGGCGAGGTCTGGATCGCTTTGGTAGGCGCGATCCTTCTCGGCTTCCAGAAGGGTGATGAACTGGAAGCCCTGGCGTTTCAGCGAGTTGAGGAGCTGAGTCTCGAAGCCGCCGGTGTGGACGAGC
>CATPAM010000052.1 GCA_955651735.1 Candidatus Acidiferrales bacterium
AGCGAGTCGGTGGCCGCGCAAATGCGCGCGCGGTCGAACACACCGTCTCGATGCGTAAACCCGGTTATGCCGCACAAATGACCGCTACTCCGTCTCGGCGAAAAAACCCCGCTTCGCCGATTGCTGGCTGTGTCTCGCCGACGTGCTGGCGACTAAGAATCACATCCGCCTTTATTGGTTGCTCTCCCTGAACCTGCTTAAACGCGATGCCTGGAGGGAAGTTTATCTCAAAAGGACAAAACCGAAGCAGTAATTCTGGCGGACGCGCGACTTGACAGGAATCGGAGTGGATAAAACGTCTCGCGGGGTCAGAATCGCGCGACCGTAAGCGCTAAATCTTCAAGCCCCAAAAGGATGCATCGGGCTTGACCAACTCAAGCCCCACATCCCACGCTTCATGGTCGCGCCACACCACTTCAGCTTCCGCCTTGCGTCCACTCTCCGGATGAATCAGGCGCACTTTTCGGTGCAGCGGTAAATCCGCTCCTACCACTGCCATACATCCGGAATGGCTAACATCCACGGTTACGGCGTGCGCTGTCTGCGGCGCCGCGCCTTCGTCCCATTCCACGAGCAATTTCACCTTGGAAATAATGCGCTTGTGGCTGCGCAACTGCGCCCAGCGCTCCTGCACGGACTTGGCAACGATATTGGGAGTGAAATTAGGAGCCATCTTGACCTCGCTCATGAGGGTTTACCGGGGCCCAGGGAGGAGCTTCAAAGCTACTGCGCCGGGATATCCGGGTCAATAGTACTTTTTCACTTTTCCCGCGCAGGCCTAGGGAGCCCAGTGCCAGCCCAATTTACCCTTCCGGATTTATCTCAGATGTTAGAAGGCGCCAGGGCCCCGATCGCTGCCCTGCCTTCTTTTGCGGTAGAAAAAACGCTCCGAAGGAGTAGAATCACTGCCACCAAGACGGCGCCCAGCGCATCAGGTCTATAGCGTGTATATGGCTATCGTTCGCCTCTTCAGATAACCTGGCGCCGCCGGGGAGAACCAGATGCTTGTCCATCCGAACCGCATCACCCTGGGTCTACTGTCTCTCGTCGCCGCTGGCGTCCTATTAGTTCCCTTAGCTTCCAGTCACCAGGCTAATCAGCAAATGCAAGGCCCGGAGCGTCCGGCCAGCCTGGTGGTCAGCGTGCGAATGCCGGATGGTTCGCCCCTGGACACCCCCGCGGTCGTCAATCTCAACACCTTTTCGGGCGGCTCCGCAGGCATTGGTGTTTTTCGTAGCGGCACCGCCGAGTTTACAAATCTCACTCCCGCGAGCTATACCCTGGAGATCATTGCCGCCGGATATCAGCGGGTGACCGAGAACGTGCAGATCATGAACTGGGGGGAGCGCCAACAGCTCTCCATCTCTTTGACTCCGGAATCTACCCGCTCCGTTATTTCCCCTCCTCCCGGCTCGCCCATTCTTGCGCCCAACGCGGAGAAAGAAGTAACGAAAGCGCTCGAGGCTCTGCGCGCAAATAAATCCGATGACGCGCGCAAGCACCTGGAAAAAGCCTCGCACATGGCGCCTTCTCATCCGGACGTCAGCTATCTGTGGGGGATGTATTACGCACAGATAAAGGATTTTGCGAAAGCCAAGGCGTATTGGGAAAAAGCCGTGCAGATCTCGCCCCGCCATGTCTTCTCGCTCGCCGCTCTTGCACAGCTGGCCTCGCAAAATTCAGACTACCCGGCCGCCACCGACTATCTGCTTCGCGCTTCGGAGGCCGCTCCCTCCGCTTGGCGTTACCACGAACGCCTCGCGGACACATATTTCAACCAGAGGCAATATGAGGAAGCGCAGAAGCAGGCGCAGCGCGCCTTGGAGCTGGGCAAAGAGCGCGCCGCGGGGGCTCAGTTCGTATTGGCGCAAGCCTTTTTACACAGCAATGATTCCCACGCAGCGATGAAAGCGCTTACCGCCTTCTTGAAATCTCGGCCTTCCGGGCCCCGCGCCGTCGAAGCGCAGAAACTCCTGGACAACCTGCAAAAACCGGAGTTGGCCGCTCCCACTCCCACCGGGAGCGCCCCGATGCCTGCGAGCGCGAGCCAGCCCCCCGCGCCTTCCCTTGTTGCCGACCTAATGCCCCCACCCAAGTGGATGCCTCCCGACGTAGATGACAGCATGCCCGCGGTCGAATCCACGGCAAGTTGCCCACTGCAGAAGATTCAAGAAGAGGCGGGCAGCCGCGTCAGCGATTTCGTCGATGCGGTGAACCGTATCGCTGCCACGGAGTCGCTGGAAAACGAGGTAATAGACCACTCCGGGCTCCCCGTCAGACGCGCCTCACAAAACTATTCCTACGTGGCGTCTGTGCGGCAGGTGCGTCCTGGCATGTATGTCATGGAGGAATACCGCAACGGCAGCATGGATATCGACCAGTTTCCAGAGCGCATTGCCACTCTAGGCCTGACCGCTCTGGTGATGGTCTTCCATCCCGTTTATATGGAGGATTATGAGCTAGCCTGCGAGGGCCTGAGCCGTTGGCACGGCGGCCTGGCGTGGCAAGTGCATTTTCGCCAGAAGGCAGACAAGCCCGCTCGCCTGCGCAGCTACCGCGTGAATTCCAGGTCGTTCTCGATTTCATTGCGCGGCCGCGCCTGGATTTCGGCGGACAATTTTCAGATCGTCAGCCTCGAAACGGACCTCGTCTCACCGGTTCCGCAGATCCAACTGCGCGCGGAGCACGTTGCCGTCGAATATATGCCGGTAACATTCAAGTCGCACCATCAGGAGTTGTGGCTCCCCGAAAGCGCCGAGATTTACTTTGATTACGGCAACCGCCGCATGCACCGCCGCCATCACTTCCGCGATTACATGCTATTCGCGGTCGACGAAAGGCAGCAGATCTCCGTCCCCAAGGTCGAAGCCGATGTCGCCGGCCCCCCGCCCCCTGGCGATGACTAATCCACAAACCTGAAGTAAGAGGCCGTGGCATCAACCCTGCCTGGCGAATTCCTCGATTGACGTTTTCATCACTTCGCCTCCATCAGGCTGTGAAGAGGACTTTCACCTCCAAGCTATCGGACATGCTCGGCACACAACAAAAAGGCCGTTCTGATTGCTCAGAACGACCTTTTCTAATTTAATCCTGGCGGTGACCTACGTTCCCACACAGTTACCCGTGCAGTATCATCGGCCCTGCGAGGCTTAACTTCCGTGTTCGGGATGGGAACGGGTGTGACCCTCGCGGTATTACCACCAGAAACTTTTTGCTCGCTGCGGCCATCCGGATGATTACGGACATCACGCAGCGAGCGTGACAACAGATTTGGCTGGCATTACAGGTTCGACTCGAAATCGAACGCACTGTGCATTTTTTGGCTCGCAGCCTCCTTCGAGG
>CATPAM010000053.1 GCA_955651735.1 Candidatus Acidiferrales bacterium
ATCCCGGCTTCACCCTCGTCGCGGTCCTTACACTGGCCCTCGGCATCGGCGCCAACAGCGCCATCTTCTCCGTCGTCAACGGCGTGCTCCTCAATCCGTTGCCCTATCCCCATCCGGAGCAGCTCGTCACGCTGCACGAGAGCAAGCCCAACTTCGAATTCGGCTCCATCTCTTATCCTAATTTTCGCGACTGGCAAAAAGACAATCGCACTTTTTCCTCGATGGCCATCTCTCGCCGCATTGCCTTCAGCCTCACCGGCGTTGGCGAAGCCGAGCAGGTGCGCGCGCGCTTCATCTCCTCGGATTTTTTCTCGACGGTGGGTGTAAACCCGGTTCTCGGGCGCGACCTCGCGCCAGGCGAAGACGAGATCGGCGCTGCCCCCCTCGCGCTGATCAGCGCAGGTTTCTGGAAGCGCAAGTTCGGTTCTTCGCCGGATGTACTCGGGAAGAGCCTCACCTTGGACGGAAGGAGCTACACCATCGTCGGCGTTGTTCCCGCGAATTTCGATCTGTTTCTCAGAAGCCTCCAGGTCGCGGAAATCTATGTGCCGATTGGACAGTGGAACAATCCTATGCTTCCCAAACGCGGCGCGGGACTCGGCTTCCACGGCATCGCCAGGCTCAAGCCCGGCGTCAGCATCGAACAAGCCCGCGCGGACATGAGCGAAGTCACGCGCAACTTGACGGCGGCTTATCCGGACGATGATAAAGGCGTCGGCGCGAGCTTGATTCCGCTCAAACAAGATATGCTCGGCGATGTTCAGCCGATTTTGCTGGTGCTTTCCGCGGCGGTAGCGTTCGTGCTCCTGATCGCCTGCGTGAATGTTGCCAATCTTCTGCTCGCGCGCTCCACCGGCCGCAGCCGCGAATTCGCGATTCGCAGCACGCTCGGCGCAGGCCAGGGACGAATTCTCCGCCAGCTTCTCACCGAAAGCATCTTGCTCGCGCTCGCGGGTGGCGCGCTTGGCTTCGCGCTCGCCCAGTGGGGGACGCAAGCCGCGCTCAAACATCTTCCCGCCGATCTGCCCCGCGCCGCGGGCATCGGTCTCGATGCGCGGGTCCTGATTTTTACGGCACTCGTCTCGCTGCTGGCCGGGACGCTGTTTGGCCTGGCGCCGGCGCTGAAGACGCGCACTCCCCAATTGCACCACACCTTAAAGGAAGGTGCCCGCGGCGCAAGCGCTACACGCCATCGAGCGCAGTCCGTTTTTGTGGTCGTGGAGATGGCCATGGCCCTGGTGCTGCTCATCGGCGCGGGCCTCATGATTCGCACCATGACGCACTTGTGGAACGTCAATCCCGGCTTTCGCCCCGAAAACGTGATGACCTTCGGTATCTCGCTGCCTCCCTCGATGATGAACGCGAGCCCGGAGGCCATCCGCGCCGCCGTTCGCGAACTCGACGCGCGGCTTGCCGCGACGCCCGGCGTTGCGGCCATGGCGCAAACCTGGGAATCGCTTCCCCTTGGCAGCGACGATGAAAAGGTTTTTTGGTTCGATGGCCAGCCCAAACCCGCGAGCCTGAACGATATGAATTGGACGATCGATTACGTTGTCGGGCCCGGCTACCTCCAGACCATGGGCATCCCGCTGCAGCGTGGCCGTTTTTTTACCGCGCAGGACAATGAACGCGCTCGGCTGGTCGTCGTGATCGACGATGTCTTCGCGCGAAAATATTTTGGAGGTGAGAATCCTCTCGGCAAGGGCATCGTCTTTAGCGACATCGGGAAACGCTCCGAAATCGTCGGCGTGGTCGGCCATGTCAACCAGTGGGGCCTCGACTCCGACGACACCCAGCAGCTTCGCGCCCAGGTCTATATTCCCTGCATGCAGATGCCGGACGCTTATATGGCCATGGTGCCCAGCGGCATCGGCGTCGTGGTGCGCGCCTCCAACAACACCTCCGGCCTTCTCGATTCCATCCGCAGCACCAGCCGGCAGATGAGTGGCCAGCAAATCATCTACGGCGTGCAGACCATGGACCAGATCATCGCCGATTCCCTCGCCGCTCGCCGCTTCTCCATGATTCTGCTCGGCATCTTCGCCGCGCTCGCGCTTCTACTCTCCAGCGTTGGCATCTACGGCGTCATTTCCTATCTGGTCGGCCAGCGCACGCAGGAAATAGGCATTCGCGTGGCTCTCGGCGCGCGGCGCTGGGACGTTTTGCGCCTTGTCCTCGGCCACAGCGTGCAGATGGCGGTCGTCGGTGTACTCATTGGCGTCGCCGCTTCTCTCGCGCTCACGCGCCTCATGGACAAAATGCTCTACGGCGTCAGCGCCACCGACCCCATCACATTCCTCGCCGTGGCCGTCATCTTGACCTGCGTCGCGCTGGCCGCCAGCTACATCCCTGCGCGCCGCGCCATGCGCGTCGATCCCATCGTTGCGCTGCGTTACGAATAAGGAGGCCGACCGTGAAGCTCCCGTTGTGGCAACGATCCCGACAGCAAGCGCAACTCGAGCAGGAAATCCAGTCTCATTTGCAAATGGCCGCAAGCGACCGCATCGAGCGCGGCGAATCGCCAACGCAAGCCCAGCGCGCCGCGCGGCAGGAATTCGGCAATGTCGCGCTCGTGCAACACGTCACACGCGACCAATGGGGCTCGCGCTGGCTCGAAGAATTGCTGCAAGACCTGCGCTACGGCGCGCGCATGCTGCGCAAGAATCCCGGCTTCACCTTCGTCGCTGTCCTGACGCTGGCCCTCGGCATCGGCGCCAACACCGCTATCTTCAGCCTGGTGAACGGCATTCTGCTTCGTCCTCTTCCCTACGATCAGCCCGATCGTTTGATTCAGGTCACGGGTTTCTATCCCAAAGGCGCATTCGCCGCCATGCGTTCCCGGATGCGGAGCATGGACGTGGCTGCATACGTCGAAGGTTACGAGTTCAACCTTACCGGCAAAGGCGTTCCCCTGCGCCTCACCGCAACGCTCGTCTCCGCTGATCTTTTCTCCGTTCTCGGGACATCCGCGGAAATGGGACGAAGCTTCCGTTCAGGGGAAGACCTCGCAACGCAGAATAATTATGTCGTTCTAAGTCATCATCTTTTTCAGCAGCGCTTTGCGTCCGATCCGTCCGTCATCGGGCAGAGGATCAACCTCGATGGCATGCAACGCCAAATCGTCGGCGTGATGCCCGCCGGCTTTCGATTCCCTTCGCCGCAAACAGACCTGTGGATTCCGCTCGACATTGATCCCCGCAACACGGTCAGCTATTGGGCCGGCGACTTTATGCCGGTGATCGGTCGGCTGCGCCCCGGCGCATCCCTGGCGCAGGCCGGCGCGGAGATTCGTCTGTTCCAATCGCACGTGTTTTCCCTGTTTCCCTGGCCGATGCCGGCAAGCTGGAATGCTGGTGTCAGCGTGGTCTCGTTGCGTGACGGGCTGGTTAGCGATCTTCGCACGCGCTTGTTGATTCTGTTGGTTGCCGTCGTGCTTGTTCTTCTAATCGCCTGCGCGAATGTGGCCAATCTCAGTCTTTCCCGCGCCGCTGTTCGTGGAAGAGAAATCGCCCTTCGCGTTTCGCTCGGCGCCGCGCGCAGCCGGGTTGTGCGGCAACTCATTACGGAAAGCGTTCTGATGTCCACACTCGGTGGAGCGCTGGGACTAATGCTTGCCGCCGGTGGTTTGTCTCTGCTGAAGTCCATGCTTCCCGCGGACACGCCGCGCCTTTCGGACGTAACACTGGAGTGGCGCGTGCTCCTCTTCGCCGCGGCCTTGGCGATCCTTACGGGAATCATCTCCGGCACCGCGCCCGCGCTTCACATTTCGCGCACGGAGCTCACGGAAACTCTGAAGGCCGGCAGCCGCGGCACAACGCATTCGGCAAGCCACGCTCTGCGTCGCGCCCTGGTGGTAGGCGAACTAGGTCTCGCGGTGTTGCTCGTCTGCGGCGCAGGACTGCTGATTCAAAGCCTTTGGGCCCTATCGCACGTCGATCCCGGCTTTCGCTCCGAAAACGTGCTGACCGCGCGCGTCACGCCCAACGAATCCTTCTGCAACGAGCCCGGCCGCTGCTTCGCCTTCTATGGCGACCTCGTACGTCAGGTTCGCTCGCTTCCAGGCGTCACGAACTCCGCGCTAATCAACACGCTTCCCCTCGCAGGAAGGGTCCAGAAGCGTTCCGTCAACATCGAAAACTATGTCCCCGCTCTTTCAGCGCCTGAGCCGCTCCTGTGGATGAACGCGGTCTCTCCCGGTTATTTCCCAGCCATGCGCATCCCGCTTCTGCGCGGCCACGAATTCGCCGAGACGGACACTTCTGGAAATTCGCGCGTAGCCATTCTCAGCGCGGACACTGCGCGTCGTTTTTTTCCAAACCAGGATGCTGTTGGAAGGCACATCCGTCTACTGGGACAAAAAGAATGGTGCACCATCATTGGCGTCGCCGCCGACGTGCGCGGCTACGATCTGCGCCAAAGCGTTCCGCAATGGTTGGACGGCACGGTGTATCTCCCCTACGGGCCGGGAGCCAGCCTGGAAGACGGACACGTCCCCGCCGAAATGACTCTGGTCATTCGCTCAGCGGGAAACCAACTGCAATTGGAAGAAGCGCTCCGCACGCTCGCATCGTCTTTGAACGAAGACACACCCATCGCGGAACTAAAGCCCATGCCGCTGATCCTGTCCGGCGCCACGTCCGCCCCCCGCGCCCTCACCTCGCTCTTCAGCGCCTTTGCGGCCCTTGCTCTCATCCTCGGCATCGTGGGCATCTACGGGGTCATCTCGTTCTTCGTAGGCCAGCGCGCCCAGGAAATCGGCGTGCGCATGGCCCTCGGCGCGCAGCCCCGTGACGTTCTCAAGCTGGTTATACGCGCAGGGCTGTCCCTCACACTCATCGGTGTGGCCGTTGGACTTGCCGCTGCCTTCGCGCTCACCCGTTTTCTGGGCAGCCTGCTCTATGGCGTGGGCGCCACGGACCCGCTGAATTTCGCCGCCGTGGCCGTGCTGTTCGCCATCGTGGCTCTCGCGGCGTGCTACATTCCGGCGCGGCGCGCGATGCGTGTCGATCCCATCATCGCCTTACGTTACGAATAAATTTGCTAAATTTCGTCTCCCCCGATTGAACTATTTTGCTTGCCGATCCGTCTTACGGCATAGCAGACGTGACTTGTAATCCGCTTTGCGCTACGGTACGGAAACGTTGCGTGGCGTCCTGTGCGAATGGCTAGTCTGACCGAGGAGGTAGCGCGGACATGAGAATCCTGGCTCTGTTCGAGACGATCTCGTTGGATGTGCGCATCGCGATTCGCAGTCTCCTGAAGAATCCCGGTTTCCTGGTCGTAGTCATTTTGTCGCTGGCCCTAGGAATCGCGGCCAACAGCACAATCTTCAGCGTTGTAGACACCCTGCTGTACCGACCATTGCCTTATCCCCAAGCGGATAAGCTCGTGGTCATTTGGGAGACGGAACAAGCGCACCCGGACCAACGCAATGCTCCGCCCATCGCGCAACAGGTCGACTGGAACAAGCAGAATCATGCCTTTGAAGACATCGCCCTGATCAGCTTCAACGACACGGCTAGCGTTTCCGGACTCGGCGAGCCGCGCCCGCTTCGCACCCAATACGTGACTCCGAATCTTTTCAGTTTGCTCGGAGCGAAGCCGATTATGGGGCGAGTTTTTCTGGCCACCGAAGCGCAAGACAAAGCTCAGACCATTGTGATCAGCTATGAGTTCTGGAAGCGCGAACTCAACAGCGATCCCCAGGTGCTGGGCAAAAGCTTCTCCATCGAGGGCGTGGTTTCGACGATTGTCGGAGTCATGCAGCCCCGCTTCTCTCCCTTTTTTGGCGGCCGCCTCGACCTGTGGGTTCCTATCAATCCGGAGAGCAGCCGCTATTCGACGCGCATCGATCATTGGCTGATGCCCGTCGCGCGCTTGAAGCCGGGCGTCACTCTCGCGCAGGCGCAAACGGAAATGGACGTGATCTCGCGCCGCCTGGAGCAGGAATACTCGGCGACCAATAAAGGCACCGGCGCGATAGTTCTTCCGTTGCACGACGATCTTTTCCGCTTCGCCGGACCAGCGCTCTATCCGCTCTTCGGCGCGGTAGCGTTTGTCTTGCTCATTGCCTGCGTCAACGTCGCTAACCTCTTGCAGTTCCGCACCGAGACGCGCCGCAAAGAGTATGCACTGCGTTCTTCTCTTGGGGCCGGGCGGCGCCGGTTGATTCAGCAGTTGCTGACGGAAAGCGGGCTTTTGGCGCTTTCCGGAGGTTTGTTGGGCACGGCCTTGACCTATGGCGGAATCAAACTGCTCGTTGCGCTGGCCGGAGAGTTTCCGAACGCAGCCGACGTCGGCGTCGATGGCCGCGTGCTGCTGTTTACGCTGGCAATCTCGTTGCTGACCAGTCTGATCTTCGGTCTGGCTCCGGCCCTGCAAGCTTCCAAGCCCGACCTCAACGAAGCACTCAAAGAAGGCAGTCGCGGTTCGACGGGCGGCGCCGGTTGATTCAGCAGTTGCTGACGGAAAGCGGGCTTTTGGCGCTTTCCG
>CATPAM010000054.1 GCA_955651735.1 Candidatus Acidiferrales bacterium
CTGAAGTAGAACGAGCACGGGAATTGCTGAGCAAGGCGCAGCTCCGTACACCGATTGATGGCGTCGTATCGACACCCCATGTGGAGAACTTCGCGGGGCGCAGGCTAGAGTCCGGAGATAGTTTTGCCGAAGTTGTGGACGCGTCCAGCGCGGTCGTGGATGTTGCAGTCGATGACACGGATATCACTCTTCTGCGTTCCGGTTTGAAAGCGGTCGTCAAACTTAACAGTTATGCCATGCGCACCTTCCACGGGGATGTGATCGTGGTCAGCCCCAAGGGCCAGCTTCAGGGGGAATCGCGAGTTTTCTTCGCGCGGGTTCTCGTGCTGAATCCGGATGGCTTGATTCGAACGGGCATGGAAGGCCGCGGAAAGGTTGCGGTCGGCTGGCATCCCGCGGGGTATGTGCTGTTCCGGCGGCCGGTTATATGGGTCTATTCTCGGCTGTGGACGTGGTTCGGATGGTGAAACACGGCGAGTGAAATTCATGAATAAACTTTTGCTCTTTGCGTTTATCGGAGCCGCGATTCTTGCAGGCGGCTGCGGAGACACGAAATCGGAAACTACCGCCGCTGCTCCTGCGGCTCCCCCTTCTGCACCGACCACTTCGCCCAATCCAACCAAGGTGGAAGACTCCATTACGGTCTCAGGCCCTCTCATTGTAGAGCACCAGGTGGACATCACGGCCCAGCGCGACGGCATCGTTGCCAGCATCTCGACCGAAGCCAGCACGCGAGTGAAGGCGGGTGCCGTGCTTGCCCGACTGGATGACAGGCAGCTAACCGCTAACCTGGAGGCCGTCCGCGCCAAGACCCGCAGCATCGCCGCGGACCTGAAGAACTGGGAAGCCGAGGCCCGCGTGCTGGAGGCCGATTATGTGCGAGCGCAGAGATTGTGGAATGAGAAGCTGATTGCCGAAGAGCAATTGCAGCACGCGCAGTATAAGGCCGAGTCCGACCAGTGGGACATTGTTCGCGTGCGTGAACAGTTGACTACCTCGAAAGAAGAGGAACACTCACTCGAACTGGAATTGGAAAAGACCCGCATCACCGCACCGTTCAATGGTCTCGTGGCCCGGCGCTACGTTCGGGCCGGACAGGGCGTTATCAAAGGAGATCGATTATTCTGGGTGACCGCGGAAGCACCTCTGCGCCTGCGCTTTACGTTGCCCGAAAAATTTGTTGGGCGCCTGAAGAGCGGCCAAGAATTGCCGCTGACCTCGCCCGATGTGCCACTGGAAAAGCACATGGTCAAAATAATTGAAGTGAGCCCCGTGGTCGATCCGTCCAGCGGCACCATCGAGGTTCTCGTGGAACTTGTCGGCGGACGGGGCCAATTGCGACCCGGCATGACCGCGAATGTACGAGTGATTAGTCCTCAATGAATATTACCCGCGCCCTTAACGCCGCTCTGCCCGAAATACCGGCGCGCGCGATAGCGCAGCACTACCCCCGCTTGGATCCACGCTTCACCTTTAGGGAACACTTGGACGATGGGGAGCGGGTCATCCGAGTTTATATACCCAGCGTGGGGGCGATGTACAAATTCCCGCCGCAGAACTGGGCCCTCGTCCAGTTGTTCGATGGAAAGCGGACTTGCGAGGAGGTTGCCGCGCTCTATTCCCAACAGACCGGAATTGAGTATACGGCTGAAGCCATCCGGGAATTCGCGGACGACCTCGAGGCAGCAGAGTTTTGGTACAAGACATCGCAGGAAAAAAACATCATGCTGATGCAGAAGAGTTCCGAAGAGCGGCGCAAGCTCCTGAAAACAAAAAGCAGGTACGGCGATTTCTCCGAGATCCTTTTCCCGGCGGTCAATCCAGATAGGTTCCTCACTTGGTTGAATGAATATACGAGTTTCATCTACACCCCATGGTTCACATTCGTTACCCTGACAGCATTCGCCCTCAGTGCCGGCATCACCATCACGCATTGGTCGGAGATAGGGCGTGACACTCTGGAGTTCTACAACTTTTCCCACAAAACTTGGGGGGACGTCGCTCAATTGTACTTCGTAGCTGTGTGGGTTCTGTTTTTGCACGAGATTGGACATGGCCATGCCTGCAAACACTATGGCGCGCGCGTGCCCGCGATGGGATTCGCACTTATTTACCTGGCGCCTGCTTTTTACACGGACACAACCGAGGGCGAAGTAAAGGGGACCCGATACCAGCGTTTGGTCATCTCGTTGGCAGGCGTATGGGCGGAATTGATGGTGTATGCCATCGTTACGCCTATCTGGTGGGGGACCCCTCCCGACACACCGGTTCATAACGCTGCCTATTTCTTGATGCTGATCACAGGGATTGCAGCAGCTTTGGTCAATTGGAATCCGTTGATCAAGCTGGATGGGTACTACATGCTGTGTGAGATCCTCGGCATCGTGGACCTGAAAGAGGCATCGACCGCGTACGTATCAGGATGGGTCAAGCGCCACATCTGGGGCTTGCCTGTAGAAGTGCCTTACGTGGCCAAGAGGCGCCGGTTTGGGTACGTGGCGTATGCTCTTCTGTCTGGTTTTTACAGCTACACGGTGTTGTATATCGTCGCCCGGTTTGTGGGCAACGTTTTTCGCAATTTCAATCCCGAATGGTCCTTTGTCCCTGAGTTGGCAACAGCGGGTCTGATCTTTCGATCCAGAATCCGCCTCTTGGTGAACTTTATGAAATTCGTCTATCTGGACAAGAAAGACCGCGCGCGTGCGTGGTTCACACCCCGGCGCTCCTTGGCAATCGCTGCGGGATTGGCCGGAGTTTTGTTGCTGCCCCTGCGGCGCGATTCCGTGGCTGGACGCTTCATCCTGGAACCTTCAACGCGTGCCGTGGTGCGTGCCGTGGTCCCCGGAATCGTAACGAAAGTCTACGCGGAGGAAGGAAAGTCGGTTGTCACGGGGGAGCCGCTTTTGCGGTTGCGGAACCTGCCCCTGCAAACGAGGTTGGCGCACAGCGAAGCTGACTACACCGTTGCCTCAGGGCGCGCCACCTCGGCAACGCTGCACTATGGCAACTTTGGTCCAGCGGTCAAGGAACAAGAACGCCTGGCCCGGCAAACCAGCGAGCTTTCCTCCGAGGCCGCCAATCTGGAGCTCAAGAGTCCTATTTCTGGAGTAGTCCTTACGCCACGGGTGAATGATCGCGTAGGCGCCTATGTCACCGAGGGGACGGAGCTGGCCGAGGTCGCTGATTTAGGTCAGTTGCGCGCCCGCATCTATGTTTCTGAGCACGACATGTACAAACTACGGGTCGGCTCCCTGGCCAGCCTGCAGGTGGAGGGCATCTTCAAGAATTGGAACGCTCAGGCGCTAGCCATTTCGCCCGTATCTGCCCAGCCTGACCCGGGACTTACCGGCCAGACCCAATACAAGGGAATGCGGCCACCCAACTTCTACTCGGCGGATCTCCTGGTAGCTAACCCGGACGGAAAGCTCAAACCCGGGATGAGCGGCACAGCCCGCGTATATGGCCAGCGGCGAAGTTTGGCAGGATTTATCTTGCAGGAAGTAATGAACTTCGTTGGCCGAAAGATGTGGTAATCAAAAAAGAAGGCCGCCTCGAGGCAGCCTTCTTAGTTTTGACGAAATTAAACATCCAAGGTTACGAATTCCCGACTTACGCTTTCCCCTAATTGATCCGCCCTGTCCTGATCGTGCCTGGCTTCATCGCGAACTTCACCCTCGTTGCCTTGGACATCTTCACGCCCTTGGTGCCCTTCACGTCCCCGACCTCTGCCAATGGCGCGCTGGCGACGTTGGCCTTCTTCGCAGTCTTGAGAGTGCTGATCAGCGACTTTTTCTGGATCGACATTAGCGAATCTCCTTTTTCATTTAATCTTGGATTCCGGCTTCCCCCGGTTTGCGCCAACCTACAGTGCAAACGAATCTCCAAACTCATCAGCGCCGTTTCCCAAGACTCCCTCCACATAAAATCAAGAACTTACGAACAAAGGGCAGCAGCCCTCTAAGGTTTGCAACGCTCAAAAATTCACCGCTAGGTTAAATTTTAACCAGACGCAGGTTAATTTTTAACCATTTTATAGCTTGAGCTTGCGGCACAGGTACTTCATCCGCTGGAAATCGATGCGCAGCAGCCCCGCAGCCGCGGTCTTCTTCCCCCCGGTGCGCCGAAGAGCCGCGTTGAGATAGGCGATCTCGATTCGCTCCATCTCCGCGTCAAAGTCAACCCCGTCTTCAGGAATCAGAATGGCCTCCTGGC
>CATPAM010000055.1 GCA_955651735.1 Candidatus Acidiferrales bacterium
CGAGATTGAGACAATTGCTGCACGGCATGGGATCTATCTCGCACCGCTTTACAATGCCGACGGACCATTGGAGGACGGAGTTGATGCCAGATGGAATGGTCGAGAGGATGAGTCCATGGGCGAAAGACCAAGTCGAACTGTCGAATCTTCTTTTTGAGATAGGTTGGGAGGATTGAGCGTCGGACCGGGCGCGCCACCTCACGCTTCCAGATCAAGAGTTTGGGTGCAGATTGCAGCCTATCGACCCGTGCGCGGTCTGACGCTGGTTCCGCTACTTCACTGAAAAGCGAAACGCCGTCCGCGAGTGAAAAACCGAATTCGGCTTCAGCAATGTGCTTGGGAAATTAGGGTGATTGGGAGAATCCGGAAAGTGCTGCGTTTCCAGGCAAAAAGCCGCCCGCTGCCCGTAAGCCTTGTTCCCTTTGCCCTTGGCCGAGCCGTCGAGAAAATTCCCGCTGTAGAACTGCACTCCGGGCTCCGTCGTTAACACATCGAGCTTGCGCCCGCTCTTCGGGTCATAGGCCTCGGCCGCCAGCGTCAGCGTCAAACCCTTGCCACCACCAGAAGCGATCACCCAGTTATGGTCGTAGCCTTTCCCGAACACGAGCTGCTCGTAGTTCTCGTTGATGCGCTTCCCAATCGCCGTGGCGCTGGTGAAATCCATCGGCGTGTCCGCGACGTCGCGCAGCTCACCTGTAGGAATCAATGTCTTATCCACCTGCGTTAACTTCTTCGCATGCAGCGTCAACAGATGATCGAGAATGTCGCCATTGCCTTCGCCCGCAAGATTGAAATAAGAATGATTGGTCAGGTTCAGGACCGTGTCCTTGTCCGTCGTCGCCGTGTAGTTGATCTTCAGTTCGTTGCGATCCGCAGGCAACGTGAACACCACCTTGACCGAAAGATCGCCGGGAAATCCTTCCTCTCCATCCGCGCTCAAGTACGACATCTCCACCGATTCGCCGTCCTTGGAAGCAATCTCCTGCGCCTTCCAGACCCTTTTGTTAAAGCCGACAACTCCGCCGTGCAATGTATTGTTTCCGTTATTCTTCGGAAGCGTATATGTATTCCCATCAATCGCGAATTGTCCGCCCCCGATGCGATTCCCATATCTTCCCACCGTCGCGCCGAAGTAAGCCGTCCCGTTCTCGTAGCCTTCCAGCGTGTCGAACCCGAGCACAACGTCCGCCGCCTTCCCCGCGCGGTCGGGAACCTTCAGCGCGACCACCGTGGCGCCAAAATCGGTGATTGCCACCTCCATTCCCTTCTTGTTCGAAAGGGTATAAAGATCGATCTGTGCCCCGCTGGCAGTCTTGCCAAACGATTCTTTTCGAATGGTTCCTCGCATTCCTTGCGAGCTCAGCGAGCCGGCAAGCAATAGTTCGCCGACAAATAGTAGCGCACACAGTAAAGTGCGCGCATTCTGTTTCGCAGCCATGATTTTCCCCCGTGCCTAACTCTGCCACTGAAAGACCGAATAAGACCTCGGCGGCACCTCAATCATCGTGCGTCCCCCGCTCATCACCGGCCTCTCCGCGTCTTTCGGCATCACTCGGTTTGGCGCGCCAAAATCGTTCACTGCTTTTAAATCCGCCCCCGTCAGCACCAGCGAAGTGCTCAGCTTCGTCGCCGCCTTGCCCTCCCAGTTCACTTCCAGTTGCCGCGCCTTTGCCAGATCACGATTCAGCACAAACAGCGACACCACGCCATCAGCGCCTCCGACTGTCCCCGCCACATCCAGATAAGGCGCCTTCTCCGTCGCCGAAATCTCATACACCGCCGCGTTTTCGGCCATCAGGTCCAGCACCTCGCCCCCGGCATATCGCAAAGCCCAGCTATACGGATACAAAATCGTCTGCCGCACCAATCCATTCGCGTTCGTCATCAGCGGCGCAATCACATTCACCAACTGCGCCAGGCATCCGATGCGCACGCGGTCCGCTGAACGCAACAGCGTATTGATACACCCGCCCACCAGCAACGCGTCCTCCAGGTTATAGACTTCCTCGAGCAGATGCGGCGCCTCCTGTCGATTCCCATCCACCGCCGCTCCGCCGCGCTGCCGATACCACACATTCCACTCGTCAAAGGAAAGCCAAAGCTTTTTCGGCGACTTCAACCGCCCACGAACAAAATCGCAAACCGACGCCACCTCGGCGATTTGGCGCTCCATGCTCAAGTTCAACGCCAGAAATTTCCCGCTGTCGCCTCCTGTTTCCGCGCCCTCATTCGTGAAGTAACGATGCAACGAGATTGCATCCACATACGGGTAGCACTGCTCAAGCACCGTGCGATCCCATTCCAGGTACGTGCTCATCCCCGGACCGCTCGAGCCGCACGCCACCAGTGTCAGCCCGCGGTCCACGTACCGCATCTGGCGCCCGGCATCGGCCGCCTTCAGTCCGTACTCCACCGCCGGCATATGCCCGATCTGCCAGGGCCCGTCCATTTCGTTTCCGAGGCACCAATGCTGCACGCGATGCGCCTCCGTAACGCCGTGCTTCCTCCGCAAATCGCTCCAGCGCGCTCCCTTCTCCACATTGCAATACTCCACCAGCGCCGCCGCTTCCTCCGGCGTACCGGTGCCGAGGTTGACCGCCAGCAGCGGCTGGGTGCCCGCCGCGTTGCACCACGCCAGAAACTCGTTTGTGCCAAACTGATTGCTGTTCAGCGCGTTCCAAGCTTTGTCCAGCACCCGCGGACGGTCTCGCTTCGGGCCTACGCCATCTAGCCAGTTGTACCCGGAAACAAAATTCCCGCCCGGATACCGAACGATCGGCACCTTCAGCTTGCGAATCTCCTCCAGCACATCTTTGCGGTACCCGTTCGAATCGGAAAGCGCCGATCCAGGATCGTAGATCCCCTCATAAATCGCGCGTCCCAGATGCTCCAGAAACGACCCGAACACGTTGCGATCCAGCGTCGCGCGCGTCCGCCGCGTGTCGAGGTACAGCCGCGCCGGCCCACTGGCCTGCGCAGTCGCCGTTTGCGCCCTCACCAAGCCGCCGAAAAGTTGGTTGGCCGAAACCGCTACACCCGCCTTGGCCACATCATGCAGGAAACGACGCCTCGAGCGCTGAGACATCAACTATCTCCATCACAGATTGCCCCCGGAGCTTCGCGCGCTAGCGCAAAGCCGAAGCAGGATTTGAAATTGCCGCACCGAATCGCGTACTGCGTATACTATCAACCCGTCGCCCTTGCAAGGATGTTTCTAATTCCAACTTTTCGCCGCTATCGCGCGATGAACGGGTCCGCCACGTGATCGATCCAGCGCAACTCTTCAACGTCGCCACCTACTTCGTGGACCGCAACATTCTCGAAGGCCGCGCGCAAAACGTCGCCATCGAATGCGGCGACGAACGCATCACCTACCAACAACTCCTCGAGCGCACCAACCGCGCCGGCAACGCGCTTCGCAATCTCGGCGTCCGCCCTGAAGAGCGCGTCCTCCTCCTGCTTCTCGATTCTCCCGAATTTCTCTACTCCTTCTTCGGCGCCATAAAAATCGGCGCCGTGGCCGTCCCCGTCAACACGCAAGC
Source organism: Candidatus Acidiferrales bacterium (assembly GCA_955651735.1). GTDB lineage: Bacteria > Acidobacteriota > Terriglobia > Acidiferrales > UBA7541 > Acidiferrum. Next base: position 3,543 of record CATPAM010000055.1, read on the forward strand.
CAAACCGCACGACTACGAATACATTCTCAATGACTCCTGCGCCCACGTAGCCATCGTCAGCGAAACTCTTCTGCAGCTGCTGCAATGCATTCCGCGTGAAAATCTTCGCCATCTCCGCGAAATCATCGTCGGCGGCGATGCCAATCAGGCAAGCCAGCATCCTCGCCTCAGCGACCTAATGCACGCCGCCTCTCCTGACCTCGCCGCCCAGCCCACCACCAAGAACGACCCTGCGTTCTGGCTCTACTCTTCCGGCTCGACCGGCGTTCCCAAAGGCTGCGTGCACCTACATCACGACATGGTCGTCAGCTCCCACCACTACGCCCACGCCATCCTCAAAATCAACGAACGCGACCGCTGCTTCAGCGTCGCTCGCCTCTTCTTCGCCTACGGGCTTGGCAACGCCGGCTACTTCCCTCTCTCCTGCGGCGCCACCACAATCCTCTCCTCCACGCGCCCGACGCCCGCCAGCATTTACGCTGATATCGAGCGTTGTCGCCCCACACTCTTTTTCTCCGTGCCCACCAACTACGCTGCGTTGCTCGATCACCATCGCCCCGGCGGCTGCGACTTCGATCTCTCCAGCATTCGTTACGCTGTTTCCGCTGGCGAAGCGCTCCCCGCGTCCCTCTTCGAACGCTTTCGCCAGCGTTTCCACGTCGAAATCCTCGACGCTCTCGGTTCCACCGAAAGTCTCCACATGGTCATCTCCAACCGTCCCGGCGAAGTAAAACCCGGCTCCAGCGGCAAAATCCTTCCCGGCTTCGAAGCAAAAATCACCGACGAATCCGGCCGCCCCGCAGCTCCCAATGAAATCGGCGATTTGTGGGTCAAATGCGATTCCCTCTGCGCTGGCTATTGGAACCAGCCCGAAAAAACAAAAAACACCTTCGTGGACCAGTGGTTTCGCACCGGCGACAAATATCGTCAGGATGAGGACGGATTTTTCTGGTACGCCGGCCGCTCCGACGATCTCTTCAAGGTGCACGGCCTGTGGCTAAGTCCCGCCGAAGTCGAAAGCGCCTTGCTCGCGCACCCCGCCGTGCTCGAAGCCGCCATCATCGCCCGTGATGACGAAGCCGGCCTCGCCAAGCCCGCCGCCTACGTTGTCTTGAAA
>CATPAM010000056.1 GCA_955651735.1 Candidatus Acidiferrales bacterium
GATGCGACGATCTCGTCGATTGTCGAGTGTGTTGGCTCCCAACCCAGCGCTTTATGCAACTGCTCTCCGCTTGCGATCAGTGCAGACGGGTCACCAGGACGCCGAGCTGCCCACGTTGCAGGTATCCTCCGGCCGGTGATCCGCCGGGACGCCTCTATAACCTCGAGTATGGAGTAGCCACGACCCGTGCCGATGTTGAATGAGCGGCCGCTGACACGGTCGATGTCTTCTATTGCGGCGACGTGTGCCTCAGCGATATCTAGAACGTGAACGTAGTCACGAATGCAGGTGCCGTCCGGAGTTGGATAATCGGTGCCAAATACTTCGACATGAGGGCGCGCACCAATGGCCACGTCCAGAACCCGAGGAATCAGATGCGTTTCGTTTCGGTGGGCCTCTCCCCGCTTAATGGACGCTCCAGCAGCGTTGAAATAGCGAAGCGAGACGTAATCTAGACCAACGTAAGTGCGGTAGTCAGCAAGAATATGTTCAAACGTCAACTTCGACTTGCCATATGGGTTGACGGGCACTTGTGGATGATCTTCGGTCATCGGAAGCGATCTTGGTTCGCCATAGACCGCGCAGGAGGAAGAAAAGATCAACTTGTTGACCTTGTGCCGCACCATGGTATCGAGAAGCAGTACACCATAACCGACATTCACTGCGTAAAAGGTGCTTGGCTCGCGAACCGATTTCTCGACCAGAGCTTCTCCGGCAAGATGCATTACGGCGTCGATCTGGCATTGCGCAAATACCTCGTTCAGTCTTACGCGGTCTCCTAGATCAGCTTCGAAAAATGCTGCTTCAGGCGGCACAGCCGCTCGATGGCCCTCCTGCAGATTGTCCTGCGCTACGACCTGCACCCCTCTGGCAGTTAGGATCTCGGCGCAGATACTGCCAATATAGCCAGCCGCACCGGTAATCAGCACATTCAATCTCTCGGCTCCTCGGTTACGTCACGCACACACGTGTCGGCATCCTATAAACAAGATTTCATAATTGCGGACCCGAGGGCGCGACCTAGAGTATAGGGTTCAAATAATGTAATGGCCAAGCGCCAATCGCCGGGTCGGAGTGTGACTCCCACTTTTGATATCGCGCAAGTCAAAAAAGTAATATGTAAAAAGCGCTGAGCCTGTGGCTGAATAGGTGTGGGTGAACCGCCACGTAACGTCGATTACCAGCCGATTCAACCTCACGACATCTCCACCTCAAAATGTCGATTCCAGAGGTTTCACATGATTGCATAACACTGTTGCTCCCTCGACCGAGTAGTTGTGGTCGCATTACGAGGGGAAGTCGTCGGGATAGTAGTTCTACTTCAGGAAAGGCTGCCACTGAGTGCCATGCTTCGTTGACACCAGCTCTGAAATCGGCGCTTCTGTTCTTTCGATGACGGTCACGAAAGGATAAAAATGAATCGAGCGCACGGCAGACTGAAACGGAGACGCGCTATAGACAAGACGCCTCTCGTTGTTGTCTCCATTTTCTTGGCTCTTGTCACAGGCGTTGAGATTCTGTGCGGAACCATAGATGTAGGCAGCGAACGGGTTGAGAGTGCCATGAATATCCTCGCAGATATAGACCCCACCAGGTCTTAAGTGCGGGAGCAACTCCTCAAAAGTGACGATTTGCTGCTCAGGAAGATGGCCCCCATCATCGATAACGATGTCAACAGACTGAACTTCTTGTCTGAACTGCCTCCAGAAATTGCGGTCGCCTTGATCGCCAATAAACACTCTGACGGAGTCGCTCTCATATACTTTACAGGCTGACTCGATATCGATGCCATAAATCTTGCAGCCAGGCCCGAAGTAATTCCTCCACATCTCAAGACTACCGCCGCTGTAGATCCCGATCTCAAGGACCCGGACAGTGCGGTCCCTGAATCGCCCAAGGTGGCGGTCGTAAATGTCAAAGTAATGACGCCACTTCCAGATTCCGGGGCCCTCCGTGTGCGCATCAAAGAAGAGCCTCAGAGGATTCGATTGGTCTGGCGCGTCGAGCCGCTCGCTGGACGTCGCCCAGGGGTTGCGGTAGCGCCAGGTTGTGTAGCCGTCCCAGAACGCGCGCAACTGGCGCAAGACCTCAGAAGCGTGCAAAAGTCCCTTAGCGGCAATTTTCGCGCTGTTAAGCATTCAGCAGAACTCCTGATTTCCGACTCTCGGTCGGACACGTTTTATCATGTTTCAGCGCGCAAGACTGTAAAAAGGCTACAACTGTTTCAAAACTGGGTACAACGTGCTGAATGGATGATGGTTAGTTTGCGGAAAATGAGAGATAAATTCGGGCAGCAGCGCCGAGGGAGGACCGATGGCGCGATACGGTCGATTGCTGACCGACGCCCAATGGGAAAAGATCCGTCCCTTGCTCCCGCAACGGCCGAAGCGTCCCAAGGGGGGAAGACCTCGGCAGGACGACCGCAAGGTGCTGGAAGGCATTTTGTGGATTCTACGCAGCGGCGCTCGCTGGCAGGATTTGCCCGAGGAATTCCCCTCACCGGCGACGTGCTGGCGGCGACTGCGGGATTGGGAAGAGCAAGAGGTGTGGCTCACCATTTGGCGCGCATTCTTGGCGGAACTGAACCAACGCGAGCAACTCGACTGGAGCGAGTTCTTTCTGGACGGCAGTTTCGCTCCAGCCAAAAAAGGGGCTCGAAAGTCGGAAAAACCAAGCGGGGCAAGGGCACGAAGTGGATGGTGGTGGTCGACGGCCAGGGTGTTCCTCTGGGAAAGCAGCTTTACTCTGCATCGCCCAACGAGGTCCGGCTGGCGGAAGAAACCCTCGCGTCGATCCACGTAGCCCGGCGACATCGCGGGGGACGGCCACGCCAGAAACCGCGGCGTGTGATTGCCGATCGCGCCTACGACAGCGATCCGCTGCGCGAGCGGTTGGCGGCACGAGGGATCGAATTGGTGGCGCCGCATCGCTGGAATCGCAGGAAGCCGCGCACCCAAGATGGCCGAGCGCTGCGCCGGTACAAGCGTCGCTGGAAGGTGGAACGCACCTTGGCTTGGCTCGGCAACTTTCGCCGCCTGGTGGTTCGCTACGATCGCTCCGATACCATTTATGAAGCTTTTTTTCATATCGCCTGTTTCATGATCACGTTACGCAAGGTTTTGAAATGAGCTCTAGTCTCCCTCTGGCATGGCTTGTGTGAGGCGAAGCTTCATGTTTCGTCAACTGTCGCGGGTATTGCTCGTCGCCGGACTTGGTTGGAGCATGGGCGCCGGTTCTGCCGATGCCCAACTACACAGTGTGCCGTCCCAAGGGGAAAAGTTCGGCGTTGACCTCGCCAGTTTCCGTGCGC
>CATPAM010000057.1 GCA_955651735.1 Candidatus Acidiferrales bacterium
CGGCCAGCGCTGGCCGCGCTCGCGTTTCTCGTGCTTGTTTCACCGTGGTTTATTCGGAATGAACGCGTCTTTGGCCGGTTCATTCCGTTCCGCAGCAACTTCTGGCTGGCGTTCTACCAGGGCAACACCTGGGACACGTTTGACGAATACCCCGACTGGACTAATCCTCCGCACAGCCAGGCCGAGCAGGACGATTACGCGCGCCTCGGTGAAGTTGCTTACATGGCTGAGAAAAAGCAGTTGGCGATCGCCGCAGTGCGTGAGCATCCAGCGCGTTTCGCCTGGACGACGCTTCGCCGTATCGTCTTCACCTGGACTGGCTACTGGAACTTGAGCGCTGCCTACCGCCGCATTGAGCCGTTTGCCGTTCCGAACATTTTCATCGCAACGCTTCTGAGCGCGCTCGCAGCTTTTGGGCTCGCTCGTGCTTTCTCCAGCGCGCCCGGTTTCGCAGTTCTCTTTGCGTGGCTGCTTTTGGTTTTTCCCGCCGTGTACTACATCACGCATCCGAGCATGTTGTATCGCCACCCTTTGGATCCGTTACTTGCCCTTCTCAGCGTTTCTACTTTCACCGGGCTTGGCTCGGCACACAAATCCGAGGCATCGCGCAGCGAAGTCGAAATGGAAGTCAATGCCTGAGAGGACCCGAGGAAGACGCGGTTTGCGATGTCAGACTAGGACACCCGCTCAAATGAGCGGCTTGCGAAGCACTGATGCAGTTGCGTTCGCCAGTCCGGCAGTGTGATGCCAAATGTTTGCGTCAGGCGGGAGTTTGAGAGAACGGAGTAGGCAGGGCGAGGCGTGCGAGATCCATATTCAGACGCCGTGATGGGGACGATGCGTCGAGCAAGCAAGGGGCGTCCTTGGGTGGCGGCAGGCGCCAGCCTTGGAGAAACACGATCGTAGATTTTTATGTTAAGTTCGCTGAACTCGACGCCCCTCCGCCACAAACGACCTCGAATAAAACTGGATCCGAAGCAATACGCAATTGTCCGGGAACGAGTGCTCGAATGAGATGCGTGGCGCTGTCAAGAGTGCGGCTCCATGAAGGATCTGCAAGTCCATCACCTGAAAGTCAGGGGCCAGCTCGGTGACGATGTGATCCAGAACCTGGTTACGCTTTGTGCGAGGTGTCATAGAAAATGTCACGCAGGACGCTGACAGGCGTTTACTACTGGCAAGCCCTCCGCTCCTCTCGTCATTCGATTCGTGAGAATGCAGAAGAGCCGGAGGCTGCAAATGACAAGTCGAAGAGCCGAATTGCAAGCAGAGGAGAGATGTTTCGCCCACCTAACTGTGTAGAGTCCTCTTCCCGGTTCACGTCTGTTTTATACCTTGACACGTTCGCATCACGCGAGTAACGTGCTCTCGCGGTTTCCCGCCAAGCAGCAGTCGGAGAATAAGATGGTGCGCTTCGTAAGCCTAATTTCGGCTTTTCGGATCGCAACCCTGGCGCTCGTGAAGTGACGTCGATGGTTTCCGCGGCCAAAGGCCTATTTCAATTTTCGCTTCTTCATTATTTGCTCTCGGCCGCAACACTGTCGGGCAATTGGTAGTCGTTTTGTCTCTGCGTCATGGGCGCGGGTGGCATCGGGAAGGATCGAACGAAACGGGCAGCTAGTTCAACGAATACCGCGGGCTGTTCGACAGAAAAAGAGGAGGTGGTTGCCATGAAGAAAAAACTTTTCATTCTCACGGTTCTACTGTTTGTTTGCGCGGCCACCGCGAACTCACAGGCTCCGCGTCCGCTCCTAGGTAAGTCGGTTAGTGGCGTGAATGCGACCAGTAATGTCACCGTTAATGCTTCGTTGGATTTTGCCTTTGTACTGTCAGGCACGATTCTTGGTGATCCGGCCTCCACACCTACTTCGGTCGATGCGGTGTCCACGGGTGCTCCTTCCGGCAGCTTCTTTGGAAGCATTAACCAAACGACGCACAGGTATCGAATCGTGCTGCCCGCAGGCACCTACAATCTCAATGTCAGTTTCGTGCGTATCAGCGGTCAGGAAGCTACGTCCTTCACGTACACAGATACAACCGCGCCGGCCCCCTTTACAATTTCTGGCGATACTGACCGCGATATTACTCTCCCCGCGGTGAGCACATCGAGCGTCACGGGAACCGTTTCCAACCTGATTATGTTGTCCTTTTCTAAAAGCGTGGCTTTTGATTCAACCACCGTTCCAGGGTTTTCAGATGTCGCTGCCACTTCCGTGCTCGATCCGAGCGGAAATTACGGTGTAATACTTCCAAATGGCACGTTCACGGTGAAGCTTTCTCAACTAGAAGGATCACCTGCAGCATTCTTAACAGTTCTGAGCTCGGCTCTCACGTCAACCGTGGTCAACGGCGCTACTACCGCTAATTTCACCGCTCCCACCATAATCACGGCCGATCTCTCCGGTACGGTCAACTTTACAGGCTCGAGCATTCCCGCGAACACTTCTTTAGTCGCGACTGACATTACGGGGCCTCCCCCGCCACAGACAACTTCCAACGGTTTCGGAGCGCTCCCATCCACAGGGTTGTATGATTTCATCCTCGGTACGGGTGACACGTACCGGGTCAGTCCGTCCGTGCCCGTGATGCTTCTGCCTTCTCCTGCCCCGCTAGGGAATTTCCATCCCCCCGACCCAAGTCCATCGCAGCTGAATGGGAATACGACGCGGAACATCACCTATCCGATGCTTCCCGGGCCTGCTACCCCGGCTACGATCTCGGGTCACGTCTCCACCACCGGTTCCGGGGCGCCTCTCCCCAACGTCGCGGCGATCGCGAGTTCCTCAGCGTTATCCGTCGCCCCGAATACTTCCTTCAACCGAACCGCGACCACAGATGCGAGTGGCGCCTACGGCGAGGTCGTGCCGACCGGAACATACAGTATGTTCTTTGAGGCCGGGCCCGCCGCGGTCGGGGACATTGACGGAGATGGCCTCGCGGATATTTCCGTCTTTCGGCCCTCGAACGGCACATGGTTCACTATTTCCAGCCACAACCCCTCCAATTTCATCGTCCAGCAATGGGGTACGAGCGGGGACGTCCCGGTACCTGCCGACTACGATGGTGACAGGACGACGGACATTGCCGTCTGGCGACCCTCGAACGGCGTGTGGTACATCCTCCCCAGCAGCAACCCGAGCGCTCCGATCGTCCGGGCGTGGGGGACGAATGGGGACATTCCTGTGCCGGCGGACTACGACGGCGATGGGAAAACGGATTTCGCCGTGTTTCGGCCGTCCAATGGCGTTTGGTACATCATCCCCAGCAGCAACCCGAG